>JBDSKH010000120.1:0-18795 GCA_039917005.1 Pseudolysinimonas sp. | reverse complement strand
CATGTTGAGCACGTAGGTGCCCGGCCCAGAGTCGATGCCGTGCCCTGCTGCCGCTTCTCCAGTGACCGTCCACGGCATCCGCACGGCCTGGCTCTTGATGGTGATGCCGCGCTCGCGCTCGATGTCCATGCGGTCGAGGTACTGCGCCCGCATGTCGCGATCGCTGACGACGCCGGTAATGCCGAGCATGCGGTCGGCGAGCGTCGACTTGCCGTGGTCGATGTGGGCGATGATGCAGAAGTTGCGGATGCGCGACGGGTCGGTGGCAGCCGGCTGAAGAGGCTGCAGGGCGCGCGGAGACATGACGTGCCATCTTCCCATGCGTCGAGCGAGCATGTTCGCGCCGACCGGGCATGCAGGAGCGTGCACGCTCGGGATGGAACGTGCACGCTCGACGGGTGCTGCAGTACGGGCTAGAAGCCCCAGACGCCCCAGTTGGAGAAGTCGGCGAAGTCCCAGCCGCCGAGGCCGCCCGCCAGCCACAGCGGAGCGAACGCCGCGAAGCCGATGATGCCGAACAGGATGCCGCCGAAGACGCCGACGAACCCGAGCACGAGGCCCCAGTTCGCCATCAGGCGCGCGCCGGGCTCGCGGTTGCGGGCGACGAAGCCCAGCACGATCGCGGCGACCGAGAGCAGCCCCTGACCGAGCGCGATACCAGCGATGCCGAGAACGAGAGCGGTGATGCTGAAGCCGTTGGTGGTGGTCGCGACGGTGGCGGCAGGGGCGGCCACGGGAGCGATGGACTCCGCGGGCGCCGCGGAGGAGGACGAGAGGGAATCGGTTTTTGTCATGTCTTCAGGTTAGGAACGGCCGTCCCGCGCGAACATGCGGATAACCCCCCGATCAGCGGGTGGGTCAGCGCTTCGCGGGTCGGTTCAGGATGTCGCGGAGCGCGCCCTCGAGGTCGGGATACCGGAACTCGAACCCGGCATCGAGCAGTCGCTTCGGCAGCACCCACCGGCTCTTGAGGATGAGCTCCGTTTCGGTGCGGATCGCGATCGCGCCCACCTCGAGGGCGATGCGCGGCAGCGGGACGCCGAGCGGCATCCCGAGCACTCGGCGCAGGGTGGCCATCACCTCGCGGTTGGTCGAGGGATTCGGCGAGGTCACGTTGACCACCCCGTCGAGCTCGTGCTGCTCGAGAAAGCCCATGGCGCGGAACACGTCGTCCAGATGCACCCAGCTGAAGCGCTGACGGCCTCCCCCGCTCTTGCCGCCGAGCTGCGGGCCGCCGACCCCGAGACGCGTGAGAGCGACGAGCGGGGTCAGCGCCGAGCCCGAGCCGAGCGTGATCGCGGTGCGCAACGCGACCTGGCGGACTCCGTCACGGGCGGCGTCGAAGAACGCCGCCTCCCACGCTCGAGCGACGTCGACCGAGAACCCGTGGCCGAGCTCGCCGTCGTCTTCGGTCTGCGGGCGGTCGTCGGCGTGCCGGTAGATCGTTGCCGTGCTGGCGTTGAACCACACCGGCGGAGGCGCGTCAGCCGCCGCGACCGCGCGGCCCAGCTCAGCCGTGGTCTCGAGGCGAGACCGGAAGATCTCTGCCTTGTTGCGGGCGTTGTAGCGGCAGTTCACGCTCTTGCCGGCGAGATTGACCAGGAGGTCGGCCCCGTCGACCAGCCTTGTGATGGCGGCGGTGTCGCCCCACACCGCATCGGCGTCGCGCCGGCCGACGGTCACGACGCGGTCGCCGTCAGAACGGTAAAGCTCGGCGAACCTCGTCCCCATAAATCCGTGGGCACCGGCGATGACGATGGTGCGGCCGGTCACACGGCCGCCGTGCGCTCGGCGGCCGGGAGCCGCTCGACGCCCGCGAGGACGTCGGCCTGCGTGGCCGCCAGGCAGATGCGGATCCAGCCCTCGCCCGAGCGGCCGAATGCGCTTCCGGGAGCGACCGCGACTCTTTCGACTCGTAGGAACTGCTCCGCCCAGGCCGCAACGTCACCGCCAGAGGCGTGACCGACATCCACCCACAGGTAGAAGGTGCCGCGCGGACGCAGATACCGGATGCCGCGGTCGTCGAGCACACGCGCCACCGCCTCGAAGTTGGCGCGATAGTGCTCGCGCGCCGCCTCCACGTGGGTCTGATCACCCTCGATCGCTGCGATCGCGGCGTATTGATCGGGAGCGGCGACGCAGCTGATCGACGCCTCCTGCAGGGTCCGCATGATGAGTGCGAGGCCGGGAGGCACGACGAGGTAGCCCACGCGCACCCCGGTCATCGCGTAGGTCTTCGAGAGCGAGAACACGCTGAGCACGCGGTTCTCGGTGTCGAGGCTCGCCATGCTGACGTGCGCCGTGTCCCACACGAACCGTTCGTACACCTCGTCGCTGATCACCCAGAGGTCGTGCCGCGTGGCAAACGCCAGCAGCTCGGCGAGCGTCGCGCGGTCGTACACCGCGCCCAGGGGGTTCGAGGGCGAGTTGACGATGAGCACGCGGGTCTTGGGCGAGACCAGCGCCTCGAGCTCGTCGATGCTCGGCACGAAGTCGCGGTCGGGCGTCAGCGAATACGGGATCGGCTGCACGTCGAGCATGCGGGCGTTCATCGTGAACGTCGTGTACCCGGGGTCGGGGACCAGGACCTCATCACCCGCGGACAGCGTCATCTGCATCGCGAGATTCAGCCCCTGGGTCGCGCCGATCGTCGCCCAGACCTGGTCGACATCCACGTGGATGTCGTTGTCGCGCGCCAGCTTGGCGACGATGGCGTTTCGCAGCGCCGGGATGCCGCCGTTGGCCGTGTAGTCGGTCTCGTCTCGTTCCCACGCAGCGATCGCGGCGGCCGCGATGTGCGGGGCCATCGCAACGTCGGGCTCCCCCACCGCGAGCATCACGACCGGGTCGCTCGGGGAGTTCAGCTGCAGCGCGAGCTCGAAGATGCGCCGGATGCCGGAGCCGGGGACCGCGGGAATGCGTGGCGCGAGCGAAGGCATGCTCCCAGGCTAACGTGGGGGAATGCCGACGCCCGAGTTCATCCTCGAGCTGCGCGAGTTCATCGGGACGCGGCCGCTCTGGCTCTCGGGCGTGACGGCCGTCGTCGTACGGGCCACCGGAACCGGCGACGAGATCCTGGTCATCCGACGCGCCGACAACGGCCGGTGGGCGCCCGTCGCCGGCATCATCGAGCCGGGCGAGCACCCGGCCGACACGGCCGAGCGGGAGATCGCCGAGGAAGCAGGCGTCGTTGCCGAGGTCGAGCGCATCGCCGGCATCGACGTAAGCGCGCACGTCGAATACGAGAACGGCGACAGCTCTCAATACCTCGTCGTGGTCGTCCGGTGTCGCTGGGTGTCGGGCGAACCGCACCCCGTCGACGGCGAGGCCCTCGAGGCGCGCTGGGTGCGGATGGACGGTCTCGACGAGCTGGATCCGCCCCTGGGGGAGGCGTCCCTGCGCCGCATCGGCTGGGCCATCGCGTCCGACGAGGCTGCGGCGTTCCGCCGTGCCCTCTGACCTGGTAACGTAGACCCTTGGTTTGCGTGTGGTTTCCGCATGCCACCCCCTCGACGAATCGACACGAAAGACATCCATGGCCAACATCAAGTCGCAGATCAAGCGCATCGGCACCAACAAGAAGGCGCAGGAGCGCAACAAGGCTGTGCGCAGCGAGCTGAAGACGGCCGTGCGCGTCACGCGCGATGCCATCACGGCCGGTGACAAGAAGAAGGCCGCCGCAGCATTGCAGGTCGCGACCACGAAGCTTGACAAGGCCACCAGCAAGGGTGTCGTTCACGCGAACAACGCCGCGAACCGCAAGAGCGCCCTCGCGAAGCAGGTCGCCGCGCTGTAACCCTTTCGTCTCGTGACTCAGGTCACACGGTGGAACCCCCCGCCGCGCGCGAGCGCCGGGGGGTTCGCTCATGTTCCGGGGCGATTCGGCGCCGCTGGCGCCGGGGACCTGACGGGTGCCGGGCGTCTTAGCGGCGGACGGCGATGACCTCGACCATGCGCTCGAGCGCATAGACGGGGTCGCGGCCGCCGCCCTTCACCTGAGCGTCGGTGTCAGCGAGGGTCTCGATCGCGCGACCGAGGTCGGCATCCGTCCAGCCCTGGAGGTCACGACGGGCGCGGTCGACCTGCCACGGGGCGAGGTTGAAGCGCTGCGCGAGCTCGCCCGAGCTGCCGCGCGCGCCCGACAGCTTCGCCATCGTGCGAATCTTCATCGCGAAGGCGGCGATCATCGGCACGGGGTCGGCCCCGGATGCCAGGGCATGCCGCAGAAGACCGAGCGCCTCGCCATGGCGTCCGGCGATCGCCGCGTCGGCAACCGCGAAAGAGGTCGCCTCGATGCGCCCGCCGTAGTACTGGGCGACGATCTGCTCGGTGATCTCGTCGTCGGTGTCGGCGACCAGCTGGCGGCATGCCGCTGCGAGTTCGGCGAGATCGTCGGAGAAGGCGTTGACCAGGGCCCGCTGGGCCCCCGCGGTGATGCGGCGGCGGGCCGCGGAGAACTCGGCCGTGACGAAGTCGAGTTTGTCGCTGTCGCGCTTCAGCTCGGCGCAGACGATCTCGATGCCGCCGCCGGTGCCGGCGCGGATCGCGTCGAGCAGCTTCTTGCCGCGGACGCCTCCCCCGTGACGCAAGACCAGGTAGGTGTCGTCGGCGGGCTCGGCGATGTACGCGAGCGCCTCGTCGAGGAAGGCGTCGGTCATCTTCTCGACGCCGTCCACGCGGATGAAGCGCGGCTCACCGAACAGGCTCGGACTGGCGAGGGTGATCAGCTCGCCCGGTGAATACGCCCCGGCATCGAGCTCGGAGATCTCGAGGGTCGGATCCTCTGCCTTCAGGATGTCGCGCAACAGCCGGATCGAGCGGTCTGCGAGCACGGTCTCGGCCCCGGTGACCAGCACCACGGATGCCGGGCGGATCTGGTCCCAGGTCAGCTGCGGGATGGCGACCTTCGTCGCGCTCGCGCCGCGTCTCGCGGGTGCCGCCATGGTGATCCTTCCGTCGCTCTCACACTATCCGGCGGGTGCGACGGCTGCGCCCGGCCGCTCGGTCCACACTCGCAGCTCTCCGTCGATGCCGGTCGGAGCGACCAGCACGAGGCCATCGAGATCTGTGCGCTCTGCGGCGGTGCCTACGGCTGCCAGGATGCCGAGCAGGGCATCGGTCGGATGGCCGTAGTCGTTGCCGGCGCCGACCCCGATCAGCCCGACCGTCGCGTGGAGCGCCTCGTAGAGGGCGGCCGACTGGTCGGCAGAACCGTGATGCGCCACCTTCACGACGTCGACCCGGCCGAGGCGCGCCGCGCCCAGAAGGCGTTGCTGGGATTCCTCGCCGAGATCGCCGAGCAGGATGCCGCTCAGGCACCCGTGCGCGCAGGGGCCGGCCGGCCGCACCTCGAGCACGATGCTGGCCGGGTTCCCCGGCTCGACCCCGCGCGGGGGCGGCCACATCACCTCCCAGGCGAGCTCGCCGAGCGTTCCCTGCTCACCTGTCGCGACCTGATCGACATCGGCACCGGCCGCCGAAAGCGCGTCGGCGATCGCCGCGTCTCCGGCATCCGACGCCGGTCCGATCAGCGCATGGTCCACCCGGCCGACGACGGCATCCACTCCGCCCACGTGATCGAGGTCGTAGTGCGTGAGGACCAGCAGCTGGATGCGGTCGACCCCGAGCTCGTCGAGGCACGCGGTCAGGGCGGCGGGTTCCGGTCCGGTGTCGACGAGTGCGACGGCACCGCCGCTTCGGATGACCGTGGCATCTCCCTGTCCGACATCGCAGAGCGCGAACTGCCAGTCGGCGGGACGACTGAGCTCCGTGACGATGCGCGTTCCCGCGAGCGTGGCGAGGTAGCCCGCGAACGCGATCACCAGGACCGATCGCGCGATGGCGCGGACCCGGGACGGACCGGCGCGGAGGAGCAGGATCAGGGCGGCCACGCTGAGGACGGAAAGCAGCACGATGCCGACCGGCCCCGTCGGCCATGGGCTACGCGCGCCCGGAAGCGAGGCCGCGAAGGTCGCGACGGACGCAATCCAGGTCGCCGGGATCCAGGCCAGCCACACCGCGAAACCCGCAAGCGGAGGCGCCACCGGAGCCAGCAAGCACGCGGAGAGACCCAGCACGGTGCCTGCCGGTGCCGCCGGCTCGGCCAGCAGGTTCGCGACCACCCCGTAAACCGGAAGCGAGGGATCCAGCATCAGCAGCACGGGTTGGCAGGCGAGCTGAGCGGCAAGGGGAACCGCCACCAGGAGCGCCAACCATCGCGGCAGCCATCGCGAGAACGCTCTCGCAAGCGGCGCAGCAAGGACGAGCAGACCGGCCGTCGCCAGCACGGACAGCGCGAACCCGAAACTGCGCGCGAGCCATGGGTCGCCGACGAGCAATCCGATCACGGCGATGCAGAGCAGCGGGATGCCGCGGCCGGGCCGCGACAGCACGAGCGACAGCAGCGCGACACCCGCCATCGCCGCCGCGCGGATGACACTGGGCTCAGGGGTGACGAGGATGACGAAGCCGGCCAGCGCGACGACCGCGACTCCCACGCGTGTCAGGCGCGGCATCCCGATCGCTGCCGCGGCCGCGAAGGCGAGCCCGACCATGATGGCGCAATTCGCGCCCGACACCGCCGTCAGGTGGCTCAGCGAGCTGGCCTTCATTGCTGCGTCGAGCTGAGGAGTCACAGCGCTGGTGTCGCCGATCGCCAGCCCGGGCAGCAGACCGGCGCCCGGCCCGGGCAAGCCGGAGGCGAGCTCGCTGAACGAGGCTCGGATGCCGTCGGCCGCACCGAGCAGCGGCGGCGGTTCTGCGATACGCGTCGCCGTCGACCGGGCGAACACCAGGAATGCGACGTCTTCCCCCGGATCGGCGCGCTGGAGGCCACCCGTCACCGAGATCACCTCGCCGATACGGGAATGGGCGACGACGGGATCGCCCGGCGTGCCGAACAGCAGGACGGGGCAGGACAGGCCACCGGCACCGTCGACGGCCAGGACGCTGCCCTCCACCCGGCCCTCGGTAGGTCGACCCGTGATCGTGATCGCCATCGGGATCGAGCGCCCGCCGGCACTCGCGGCCCGCAGGACCTGGGGCTCGCGAGCATCGGTCGACGCCGCCACCGCGGAAATGGCGAGGGCCAGCGACACCAGCCCCACCGCGACTGTCGGCGCCCACGCGCGATGGCGGCCCGCCACCACGACCGCTGCGACGGCACCCGCCCAGAACGCCATTGCGACGACGACCATGATCGGTCCCGCGTCCCGCACGCCGACGGCGACTCCCGCGCCGAGCCACGCCAGAACCGCCGGCGGGATGAGCCGCAGATCGCGGCGACCGATCGCCGCCACGTTCACGCCATCACCGGGTCACGTCGTCACGAGATCGCGAAGGCCCTCGAGGATCGCGTCGCCGATTCCCGGCACGTCGAGCAGATCATCGACCGACGCGAACGAACCGTTCTTCTCCCGCCAGTCGATGATTCGCTGCGCGATCGCCGGCCCGATGCGCGGCAGGGTGTCGAGCAGCGCCGCGTCGGCGGTGTTGAGATTCACCAGTCCGTCGCCTGTCGTGCCCGCCGGCCCCCCTCCCACGTCGCCGACCGCGGGGACCACGATCTGCTCCCCGTCGGTGAGGAATCGTGCCAGGTTGATGCCCGCCGGATCGGCCTCCGCCGTGAATCCCCCCGCCGCGGCGACGATGTCGACGCCCCGATCGCCGTCCCGGAGCGCGTAGAGCCCGGGGTGCGCCACCTGCCCGAGGATGTGGACGTAGATGACGGACGCGCCAGAAGCATCCGGCGTATCTGCCATCGCAGCGCTGCTGGGACGCACCACATCGGAGACCCCGTGCGGCGTCACCGCTGTCACCAGCACGGCGCACGCGACACCGACGAGCACCAGGATGAGCGCGGCCCCGGCGCCGACGCGCACGCGGGCGCGTCGTACGTCGGGAACCGGGGCCGTGCTCACCCGACGAAGCTACGAGCGCGCCGGACCGTGCACGACCGAGATCACCTCGCCCGTGGACAAGCCCCGCTCACCGGCACTGGGTGGGAACGGCTACTTCTCGTCGTCCTCTGCCAGCTCGCTCAACGCGACCGTGTGTCCCTTGGTGCAGCGGTATCCCGTGATCACCGGCGCGTGGGCGGCGGGCTTGCCCGGGCGAGGGTTGCTCGGCGCCCCCATGATCGGCGTCAGACGTCCGCCGTCCTCGCGGGGACAGGTGAGTACAGCCATGGGTTCAGCCCTTCGTTGCCGGTTGCGCAGTTGCGATGTTGACGACGCGCGGGGCGCGCACGATGACATTGGCGATCTCGCGGTCCCCGACCGCGCGCACGACGCCGGCCGACGCCCGCGCGAGCGCTTCGAGCTCGTCGGCTCCGATCGTCGGCGAGACCTCGACCTTGTCGCGCATCTTGCCGTCGACCTGGATGATGGCGGTCACCGACTCCTCGACGAGCAGCGTGGCGTCGGGCTTGCGCAGCGGCGCGACCGAGACCGAGCCCTCATAGCCCAATCGTTCCCACATGTCCTCTGCCGTGTGCGGAGCGAACATCGAGAGCAGCACGGTGACCGCCTCGATGGCCTCGCGCACGGCCGGGTCTCCCGCGCCGGGTCCGGTGTCGATCGTCTTGCGGATCGTGTTGACGAGCTCCATGAGGCGGGCGACGACGACGTTGAACTTGAACGCCTCCATGAGGCCGGGTGAATCGGCGAGCAGATGGTGGGTCTGGCGGCGCAGGGTCAGATCCCCGCCCTTCCACTCCACCTCTGGCTTCGAGGTCACCTCGGCCGTGATGCGCCAGGCACGTGCCAGGAACTTCGACGAACCGGCCGGCGACACGTCGGCCCAGTCGATGTTGTCCTCCGGCGGACCCGCGAACGCCATCGTGAGCCGGATCGCGTCGGCGCCGTGGGCGTCGAGCTCGCTCGCGAACTCGACCAGGTTGCCGCGCGACTTGCTCATCGCCTTTCCATCGAGCAGGACGCTTCCCTGGTTGAGCACCGCGCTGAACGGCTCGGTGAACGAGACGTAGCCGAGATCGAACAGCACCTTGGTGATGAACCGTGCATAGAGCAGGTGCAGGATGGCGTGCTCGACCCCGCCGACGTACTGGTCGATCGGCGCCCACTTCTCGGCCTCGGCCGGGTCGAACGCCATGGTGTCGTCGTTCGGGTTCAGGTAGCGCAGGAAGTACCACGAGGAGTCGACGAACGTGTCCATCGTGTCGGGATCGCGGCGGGCCGGGGTGCCGTCGGCGGGGTTCGGCACGGTGACCCATTCGGTCGCAGCGCCGAGCGGCGACGCGCCCTTGGGCTTCAGGTCGAGCCCCTCGGGATCGGGCAGGCGCACCGGAAGATCGGCCTCCGCGACCGGATACAGGGTGCCGTCTTCGCCGTGGATGATCGGGATGGGGGTTCCCCAGTAGCGCTGGCGGGAGATCAGCCAGTCGCGCAGCCGGTAGGTCTTCGCCGCGCGACCCGTGCCATCGGCCTCGAGCAGCTCGATGACCCGCGTGATCGCATTCTGCTTGCTCAGTCCGTCGAGCGGGCCGGAATTGATCAGCCGGCCCTCGCCGCCCAGCGCCTTGCCGGTGGTGGCCGGGTCGAGCGGGGGAACCTCACCGGCATCCAGCATCTCGGGCGTGATGACCGGCATCGCCCCGGTCGCCGGCGCATTGGTGTCGACCACGACGCGCACGTCGAAGCCGAACTTGAGCGCGAAGTCGAGGTCGCGCTGGTCATGAGCCGGCACGCCCATCACGGCGCCGTGGCCGTAATCGGCCAGCACATAGTCCGCGGACCAGACGGGGATGCGCTCCCCGTTGATCGGATTGATCGCCCAGCGGTCCAGGGGGATCCCGGTCTTCTCGCGACCCGCATCCTGGCGCTCGACCTCTGTCGACTTCTGCACCTGCTTCAGGTACTCGGCGAACGCCTTCTGCACCTCGGGGCTCGAGCCGGCGACGAGCGACGCCGCCAGGTCCGAGTCGGGTGCGACGACCATGAAGGTCGTGCCGAAAAGCGTGTCGGGACGCGTCGTGAAGACGGACACGACATCCGGGTGCCCCTCGATCACGAAGTCGATGTCGGCACCGGTCGAACGGCCGATCCAGTTGCGCTGCATGGCCAGCACCTTCGACGGCCACGAGCCTTCGAGCTGGTTCAGGTCGTCGAGCAGCCGGTCGGCGTAGTCGGTGATCTTGAAGTACCACTGCGTGAGCTTCTTCTTGACCACGACGGCGCCGCTGCGGTCGCTCGTCCCGTCGGGCAGCACCTGCTCGTTGGCCAGCACGGTCTGGTCCACCGGATCCCAGTTGACCCAGCTGTCCTTGCGATACGCCAGGCCCTTCTCGTAGAGCTTCAGGAACAGCCACTGATTCCACTTGTAGTACTCGGGGTCGCTGGTGTGCAGCTCGCGCGACCAGTCGAACGAGTTGCCGTAGCGCTTGAAGCTCGCCTTCTGCTGCGCGATGTTGTCGTAGGTCCAGCCGCGCGGGTCGATTCCGCGCTTGATGGCCGCGTTCTCCGCCGGGAGGCCGAACGAGTCCCAGCCGATGGGGTGCAGGACGTTGAAGCCCTGCAGTCGCCAGTAGCGCGCCACGATGTCGCCGTAGGCGAAGGCCTCGGCGTGACCCATGTGCAGGTCGCCAGAGGGGTACGGGAACATGTCGAGGATGTACTTGCGCGGCCGGGTGTCGCCGGGTTCGTCCGTCGCGTAGGGGCGCATCTGCTCCCAGCGCGCCATCCACTTCTCCTGGATGCGCGCGAAGTCGTACGCGGCAGGGTCGTCGAGAGGCGTGTCGTCGTCCTCGATGGGTGAGGTGCTGTCGTGCTGGCTCACAGTGATCATTTCCGTGCAAAGGGTGGAGGGATGCCGTGGCGACGACAGCTCTGGCGTCGCGGCAACCGGGTTACAGAGTATCCAACCCGAGAGCAGCGAGCAGAGCCGACGCCTTCAGACGCGCCTCGGCGACCTCCTCGGCGGGCACGCTCAGAGCCGTGATGCCGCCGCCCGTGCCGATCGTGGCTCCGCGCTCGTCGAGCACGATGCTGCGGATCGTCATCGCCAGATCCACGCGCCCGTCGCGGCCCAGGTACCCGAACGCGCCGGCGTAGAGACCGCGCGCGCGCTGCTCGAGCGTGTCGAGGATCTCGGTCGCCCGCTGCTTCGGCGCGCCTGTCATCGACCCGGCGGGAAGGCACGCGGCGATGGCATCGAGGCCGTCGAGCCCGTGGCGAAGCGTCCCCTCGATCGAGCTGACCAGCTGGTGCACCTGGGTATAGCTCTCGACGTCGAGCAGACTCGGCACGGTGACGCTGCCCGGCTCACTGACGCGTGCGAGGTCGTTGCGCATCAGGTCGACGATCATGATGTTCTCGGCGCGCTCCTTGTCGCTGGCGAGCAGCTCGTCGCGCAGGCGGGCATCGGATGCCGCGTCCGTGGCGCGGGGACGGGTCCCCTTGATCGGGTGGGTGCGAACGCGCCCGCCCTCGCCGGGATCCACCTCGAGGAAGCGCTCGGGGCTCGAGCTCAGCAGGCTGATGGTGCCGATGCGCAACAGGGCTCCGTGGTGACTGGGCGATTGCGCTCGCAGGCGGGCGTACACCGCGACGGGGTCGAAGTCCCCGTCGATCGCGGCCTCGGTCGTGAGGCACAGCTGGTACGCCTCCCCCTCGTGGATCGCGTCCTGGCAGGCCGCGATGTTCGCGAGGTAGCGGGCGTCTGTCTCGTGCCAGACCGCGGCCGGCCGGTCGAGTAGCGCCGAAGGCGCGTGTCGAGACCCGCCCTCCGGCGCAGCGGTTTCGACACGCCCGCTCTGCTGGCTACTCAACCGGCGAGCGGTCTCGTCCCGCCACGCGAGAAGCTCGCCATCCCATGCGTCGCCCAGCGCGAGCAGCTGGGCGGCGCCGTTTGCCTCGATCGCGACCGCGCGATCCACCCGCAGGAAGGCGGCGTCGGGGTACCGGGAGGTGCGCCCGACCGGGACCCCCATGGTCTCTCCGCGCAGCTCGTAGCCGAGCCAACCGACCAGGCCGAGGCGGAACGGGGGCGCATCGTCATCGGCCTCGGGGGCCGCGCCGGCCAGTTCGGCCCGCACCGCATCCAGAACCGGGGTCTGCGGCAGCCACCGCTCGCCCGCGCCCAGGTAGCTGGTGCCCGCTTCACCGCTGTCGAGCCAGAACACGTCGGTGTCGTCGCCGTGCAATGCGTGGAACGCGCGCGCCGCCGAGAATCCGCCTCCGAGCGGATGGCGCAGCAGGCGGGGCGGCATAGCCTGATCTTATGAGCGCCACCACGGTCTACCTCTGGCGGGATGGCGCCTTGGAGGCTCGCGACGACTGCGACGTGCTGCCCGCGTCGATCGAAGCCGCGGACTCCTGGCTCGTCACCGAAGGCACCGTGCTCGCGCTCGAGTTGCATCGCACCCGCTTCATGACCTCGATCCCGCGCGGTCGGTACCTGCAGATCGATCCGGGCGGGTTCTGGGACGCTGCGGTCACCGCGATCCCCCGCACCGGCGACTGGTTCCCCCGATTCGAGCTTCGCCTGCAGCTGTTCAGCCCGCAGCTCCTGCTGCGTATGCGCGAAGCGCCGCAACGCAAGCGGTCGGTCATCCTGGCGACGCACGAGGGACGCGATCCGCGGAAGGCACCCGGATTCAAGGGCCCCGACCTGGAGGCGATGACCCGGCTGCGCACCCATGCCCAGAAGCGCGGTGTCGACGAGGCCGTCGTGCTGAACGCGGACGGCTATGTGGCCGACGGGTCGACGACCAGCATCGCCTGGTGGCGCGGCGAGGCACTGTGCGTGCCGGCCGACGACATCGAGCGGATCGACGGCGTCACCGTGCGCTCGGTCGTCACGCTCGCGACGGCGCTCGGTATCGACGTGCTGCACGAGTCCGTCCGGCCGGAAGAGCTCGATGGCCTCGAGGTCTGGGCTCTCAATGCGCTGCACGGCATCCGGATCGTCACGTCGTGGGTCGACGGCCCGGCGACCGCCGAGAAGCCGGGCCGTCTCGCCATCTGGCAGGCCCGCCTCGACGCGCTGCGCAAGCCGCTCCCCAAAGCAGGCGAGCCGGCGTGAACCCGTTCGACTGGCTCGGGTCGTTCATCGACGGCGGCCTTGTCTGGGTGCTCGATCTCGTGCAGTCCGTGGATCCCTTCGTCCGGATCCTGCTGTCGGGCGTCGGCATCCTGCTCGAGACCTCGATCCTGGTCGGGCTCATCGTGCCGGGCGACACGATCGTCGTGGTCGCGAGCACCGCGGTCGATGGGCCGGTCCAATACGTCGGGATGCTGGTGGCCGTCGTCGTGGGCGCTCTCAGCGGGGAGAGCATCGGCTTCGCCCTCGGCAGGTTCTTCGGACCGAAGATCCGCGATTCGCGGCTCGGACGTCGCATCGGGATCAAGAACTGGCATCGAGCCGAGTACTACGTTGATCGTCGCGGCGGCATCGCGGTGTTCGTCTCCCGCTTCCTGCCCGTCTTGCACTCGCTCGTTCCCCTGACGGTGGGGATGAGCACGATGCGCTACCGGAGGTTCCTGGCGTGGACCGCGCCGGCGTGCCTGCTCTGGGCGCTCGCGTACGTCACCGTCGGATCGGCGGTCGCCGGCGGATACCGGCAGCTGTCGACACAGTTGCATTTCGCCGGGTACCTGTTCGTCGGCGGCATCGCGCTGTTCGTGCTGGGAGTCATCGTGGTGAAGAAGCTCATCGAGCGATCCGAGTCGCGGCACTGGGACCATCCGGGCGACGGGGACGCGAACACGACCGAGGACTGACCCTCGGCCCGCCGGACATGCGAAAGGGGCCAACACGGACATCCGGGGCGATTTGGATCGCCCGTTTTGTCCGCATTGGCCCCTAACAGGGCCTAGTTCAGGAAGCCGTTGCCCTGCAGCCACTCGGTGGCGATGTCGGCCGACGACTTCTGCTGGTCGACGCTCTCGACGTTCATCGCGACGAGACCCTCGGGGGTCAGCGCGGCGCTGATCGGGTTGAGCACATCGGCGATCTCGTCGGCGATGTCAGCGCTCACCAGCGGCACCACGTTCGACGCGAGGAAGAGGCCCTCGGGGTCGTCGAGTGTGACGAGCCCGGCGGACTCGATGCGCGGGTCGGCGCTGTAGACGTTGGCGACGTTGATGACGCCCTGGGTGAGCGAGTCGACCGTGGTGTCACCGGTCGCCTGGAACTGCACGGTCACGCCGTAGACGCTCTGCAGGCCGGCGGGTCCGTACGGGCGCTCCTCGAGCTCCGGGGCACCGCCCAGGATCACGGGGACGTCGACGTTCGCCAGGTCGCCGATGCTCGCGAGCGAGTACTGGCCGGCGAACTCCTGCGTGACGTTGTAGGAGTCCTGGTCGGTCGCGGACGACTGATCGAGCACCGCGAGTCCGTCGGGAAGCGCGTCGGCGAGGGCCGCGTAGACGTCATCCGACTTGGTGGCGGTGGTCTCGGGGTCGTAGTACTGAAGCAGGTTGCCGGTGTACTCCGGGAAGACCTGCACCTCTCCACTTTCGAGCGCGGGGAGGTAGGCGTCGCGCTGGCCGATCTGGAAGTTGCGCGTGACGGTGTAGCCCGCCTGCTCGAGGGCCTGGGCGTAGATCTCGGCGACGATCTCATTCGAGTAGTACGCCTGCGATCCGACGACGATCGTCGCCTTGTCGCCGTCATCCGATCCGTCGCCGGAGCCGCCGCCAGTGCTCGAACCACACCCTGCCAGGGTCAATGACACCCCGACCGCGACTGCCGCCAAGGCGAGCCGGCCCTTGTTCCTTGCTGTGAAAATCATGTTCTTCCTTTTCATCCGGAGGTGGGAGGATCCACCACCGCACCCCACCGGACCGGCGGGATACGGAGCTTGAGGGGGGGCGCTCCGGGGAGCGACCCGTTGGGGATGGCGCGATCGACGATGTGGGTCGTGACGCCGAAGGCAGCGTCGAGCAGCAGCGCGAGCGCGATGACGACGAGAGCGGCGCCGAGGACCTGGGTATCGCGCCGCAGCGGTATGCCCTGCAGGATGTCGTAGCCGAGGGCGCCCAGGTTGATGAACGCCGCGAGCGTCACGGTCGCGACCACCTGCAGGGTGCCGCTGCGCAGCCCGCCCAGCAGCAGATGCAGGCCGAGCGGCGCCTCGACTTTCCAGAGGATCTGCCATTCGGTCATGCCCACGGCGCGGGCCGCATCGATCGTGGTGCGGTCGATGGCCTGGATGCCGGCATATGCCCCGGCGAGTATCGCGGGGATCGCAAGGATCACGAACGCGGCGAACGCGGCGATCGGCCGCTGCACCACACCGACCAGCGAGATGAGAAGCAGGATGAGGCCGAAGGACGGCAGTGCACGTGCGGCCCCAGAGACGGCGACCGCGACGTCGCGTCCGCGCCCGGTGTGCCCGATGTAGTAGCCGATCGGGATCGCGATGACCGCCGCGATCAGAACCGAGATCACGGTGTAGAAGAGGTGCTCGCCGATGCGCACCCACAGCTCGCCGCTGGCGAAGTGCTCGACGAGCCACGCGATCGTGTCCGGAAGGAGGGTCATGCGGCACTCGCCCCCGCCATCGGGGCCGTCACGGGCAGCCGGCTGCTCAATCGCTTGTCGTGGCGTGTCCACGGCAGGGCGACCCGCCCGAGCAGCACGAGCAGCCCGTCGATGAGAAGGGCGACGACCATCGTCAGCACCAGTCCGGTGAGGACCTCGAAGACGATGTGTCGCTGGTATCCGTCGGTGAAGTAGTAGCCCAGGCTCTTGACGCCGACGATCGCACCGACCGTGACGAGCGCGATCGTGCTGACCGCGACGACCCTCAGGCCGGCCAGCAGCACGGGTCCGGCCAGCGGCAGCTCCACCTGCCAGAAGCGCTGCCAGGTCGAGTAGCCGACCGCGGTCGCCGACTGGCGCACACCCTCATCCACCGAGCCGAAGGCGTCGGCGGCGGAGCGCGCCATGATCGCCACCGCGTAGATCGTCAGGGCGATGATGACCGGGGATTCGCTGATGTAGGGCAGCCCGAGGAGCGGGGGGAGGCTCGTGATGAGGGCGAGCGACGGGATCGTGTAGAGCAGGCCGGCGATCGTGAGCAGGATGCCGCGTGTCAGCCGGAAGCGCCAGGCCAGCCACCCGAGAGGGATCGCCAGCACGAAGCCTACGACGATCGGGATGATGCTGAGCTTCAGGTGGTTGAGCAGCAGCGGCAGGATCGACTCGTAGTTGTTGATCAGCCAGTTCACGTCGCGAGGACCCCCGCAGCGTGACCGTCGCCGTCGATCAGGACGGTGCTCGTGCCGACCTTCTTCTCTGTGAGGGCGCGCTTGCCGCGGTCTGCCCCGACGAAGGTCGCGACGAAGTCGTTCGCCGGCTTGGCCAGGATCTCTTCCGGCGTGCCGGTCTGCACGATGCGGCCGCCGGTCTCGAGGATGACGACCTGGTCACCGAGCAGGAACGCCTCGTCGATGTCGTGCGTCACGAACACGATCGTCTTCGCGAGCTCACGCTGCAGCCGCAGCACCTCCTGCTGCAGGTCGGAGCGCACGATCGGGTCGACGGCACCGAAGGGCTCGTCCATGAGCAGGATGTTGGGGTCGACGGCGAGTCCGCGTGCGACGCCTACGCGCTGCTGCTGTCCGCCCGACAGCTGGTTCGGATATCGGCGGGCCAATGCGCGATCGAGCCCCACGACATCCATCAGCTCGAGCGCCCGGGCCTGGGCCTGCTCCTTTGGCACGCCGGTAAGACGCGGGACGGTCGCGATGTTGTCGATGACCCGGCGATGGGGCAGGAGGCCGGAGTTCTGCATCACATAGCCGATACCCCGTCGCAGCATCACCGGCTCGACGCGCGAGATGTCGTCTCCGTCGATCTCGATGACTCCGGATGTCGGGTCGACCATGCGGTTGATCATGCGCAGCAGGGTGGTCTTGCCCGATCCGCTCGACCCGACGAGCACGGTGATCTTGTGCGCCGGAAGCTGCAGGCTGAATCCATCGACGGCGAGCGTGCCATCGGCGAAGCGCTTGGTGACGTCGCGGAACTCGATCATGCCCGGGCCCCGCAGATCGGCCACATCGTCATATCCCGCGGCTCCTCGCGTCTCGACACCCTCGAAACCCTATTCGGGGCCACCGTCACTCCGGATTGCAGTGACTTGGCTCCCAGGGCGTTCTCAGTGAGTCAAGCGCGCGGGTCAGCCGAAGTATTCCGCGAGCAGTGCGCGGGTCGCCCGGGCTCCGAGCTCGAGGTACCGCTGCGACCCTGCGGGGTCGAGGACGAAGGCGTGCGCCGCGATCGCATCCGACGTGATGACGGACGCTTCGAAGGCCGCGCGCGCCTCTGCGGTGTCTTTCAGTGAGAAGCGTGCGGAGAGCACGTCGAACATCTGCCCGGCGAGCACCGAGTACGCCGGGACCTCTGTCGTCGGGCGCAGATCGAGCACGTCGCCGTAGCGCAGCGAGGCGAACCCCGGCTCTTCGGCGAACGCGACGACGAACAGGCCGAAGCCGGCGCTCAGCGCGTCATCCCACGTCGTGTGGCGCTCGTCGCGCAGCTCGGCGAGGACACGGTCGGTCATGCGCTCGGCGTTACGGGCCGACAGGCTCTGCAGCACGGCGATGCGGTCGGGGAAGTACCGGTAGACGGTGCCGATCGAGGCGCCCGCGCGCTCGGCGACCATGGCGGTCGTGAGCCGCTCGTAGCCGATCTCGTGGACGACCTGCGCGGCCGCGTCGAGCAGTGCCGCCAAGCGGGCCGTGCTCCGAGCCTGGACGGGCTCGTTGCGGATGAGCGCGATGGCGTCTGTCCGGGTCGACAGCTGGATGTCGGGCATGTGTTTCTCCTCCGCCTGATCGCGCCGAGTCTACCGCGCTGCTGCCCCGGATCCGATGAAATATCAGGCCGTGACACACTGGATTCAATGGATCCGGCGAGCACCCCCCTGCACTTCGCCGCGCGAATCGAAGACGCGGTGCAGCGATTCCGCGAGCGCCGGGGCCGGCGACGGGGTCTCATCCCCACGATCGTGCCCTTCACGGGCTATGGCGGCACCGGCTGGGTCAGGGTTCTCGGGCGCGTCGTGCTGCGCAAGCCGGACCAGGACGACCGCACCCAGGCGGATCGCGTCATCAGCATCCGGGGCTGGCGCAGCTTCACGAGCGTGCACGTGGCGGGCGCTCAGGTGGTGGTCTCGGTCGGCAGGGCGAAGCGCACGATCTTCTCCGACCGCGGTGGGGTCCTGGATGCGCGGATCGACGTGAAGCTCCCGCCCGGCTGGCACGACATCCGGCTCTCGATCGACGGGTACGACGCCGTGGACGCGAAGGTCTTCGTCGTCGCCGACGACGTCGAGTTCGGCCTGGTGTCGGACATCGACGACACCGTCATGGTCACCGCGCTCCCCCGACCGTTCCTCGCCGCCTGGAACACCTTCGTGCTCGACGAGCACGCGCGAACGCCCGTCGCGGGGATGGCGGTGCTCTACGAACGCCTGCTGCGCGCGCACCCCGGCCTGCCGGTCATCTACCTGTCGACGGGCGCGTGGAACACCGTCCCGACGCTGAGCCGGTTCCTCTCCCGCAACCTGTATCCGCGCGGCACGCTGCTGCTCACGGACTGGGGTCCGACGCACGATCGCTGGTTCCGCAGCGGGCCCGAACACAAACGCGCGAACCTCTTGCGACTGGCCGAGGAGTTCCCGCACGTGCGCTGGCTGCTGGTCGGCGACGACGGTCAGCACGACCCCCAGCTCTACGGCGACTTCGCGGATGCGCACCCGGACAACGTGGCGGCGGTCGCCATCCGTCAGCTCACGACGGGTGAGGCGGTCCTGGCCGGTGGCCG
>JBDSKH010000119.1:0-8658 GCA_039917005.1 Pseudolysinimonas sp. | reverse complement strand
CGGCGGGTTTCGCCGGTGTCTTCTCGATCATGAGCTCGACCTCCCGGCCGACCATCAACGAAGCCAGTTCGGCGTTGCTCGCGGTCGGCTCCGCCTGCCCGACGACCTTGCCGAGCCGGATGACCGTGATCTTGTCCGCGACCTCGCGGACCTCGCGAAGCTTGTGGGTGATGAAGACGATCGCAATTCCCTCGTCGCGCAGCTGGCGCATGATCGCCATGAACTCGTCGGTCTCCTGCGGCGTCAGCACGGCCGTGGGCTCGTCGAAGACCAGCACTCTCGCGTCGCGCGCTAGCGCCTTGATGATCTCGACACGTTGCTGCACCCCGACGGGCAGGTCCTCGATGAGCGCGTCCGGATCGACGTCGAAGCCGAACCGCTTCGAGATCTCGCGCACGCGCTCGCGCGCCGAGTCGAGATCCAGGATGCCCAGCGGCCCGGTCGGCTCATTGCCGAGGATCAGGTTTTCGGCGACCGAGAACACCGGGATCAGCATGAAGTGCTGGTGAACCATGCCGATGCCGGCCTTCATGGCGTCACCGGGGCCCGAGAAGTGCTGCGGGACGTCGTCGAGCAGGATCTCGCCCTCGTCGGCGTAGTACAGGCCGTAGAGGACATTCATCAGAGTCGACTTGCCGGCGCCGTTCTCTCCCAGGAGCGAGTGGATCTCACCGGGCTCGACGACCAGGTCGATGGCGTCGTTGGCGATCAGGTCACCGAATCGCTTCGTGATTCCGCGCAGTTCGAGCTTCATTGCTCGCCATCCTTTCATTCCCGCCGCGATGACGAAACAGCGCTGGAGAGACGCATCGGGGAGACCGGCGAACCGGTCTCCCCGAGCGTGGTGCTCAGGTGTTACGGGTTGAGGTACGAGGTGACGGGAATGTCACCCGAGATGATCGACGCCTTGATGTCGTCGAGCTCTCCCTGCAGCTCTGCTGCAATCTTGTCCTCGTAGTCGTGGAACGAGGCGATGCCGACTCCGTTGTTCTCCAGCGTGCCGATGTACGGCGTCGCGTCGAAGTCGCCGGCCGCGGCAGCGGTGACGACGTCGTTGGTGGCGGTCGCGATGTCCTTCAGGATCGACGTGAAGTACAGGGCGTCGTAGGTCGGGAACGTGTCATAGACGTCGGCATCGACACCGAGCAGCACGATGTCGCCACCGTTCTCCTCGATGGCAGCGCCACCGCTCTGGAAGATCGGTCCACCGACCGGCAGGAGCACGTCGGCGCCCTGGTCGAGGACGCTCTTGGCGACGGCCTTGGCGTTGTCATCCGCAGCGAAACCACCCGTGGCCAGCGTCGCGTCGACGTTCGCCGGGTCGTAGCCGACCAGCGTGACGGTGTCGCCCTTCTGCTCGTTCCAGTACTGCATGCCCTGGTAGAAGCCATCCATGAAGATGGTGACCGTCGGGAATGCGATGCCGGCGAACGTGCCGAGGACCTTCGTCTTGCTGTAGCTCGACGAGGCGTAGCCGGCGAGGAACGCGGCCTGCGCCGTGTCGAACAGGATCGGCTTGATGTTCGGCGCGTCGGTGGTGCCGTCGAAGTCGTTGTCCGCGGCGTCGTCGACGATCGCGAAGTTGACATCCGGGTTGGCGAGCGCGGCCTCGACGGTCGCAGCAGACAGCGCGAAGCCGACGGTCACGATCAGGTCGCAGTCGGCGTCGAGCAGGGTCTGGATGTTCGGGGCGTAGTCGGCGTCGCTCTCCGACACCAGCGCCTGGAACTCGGTACCGGCGGCGTCCGCCGCGGCCTCGACGCCCTCGAACGCGAGCTGGTTGAACGACTTGTCGTCGAATCCGGCTTCGGCGGTGTCGGAAACCAGGCAGGGCAGGAAGTCTGACGCGGTGCCGCCGTCGCCGCCGTCATCGGTCGGGGGTGCGGCACAACCGGCGAGCACGAGCACGCTCGCGCCGATCGTTGCGAGGCCGACCAGAGCGGCCTTGCGGGAAGTGAATGTCACTGTGTCCTCCAAGATCACGCAGCGGCAGGATGCCGCGCGAATTGGCACAACGTTACCCAATGTGACGCCAGGCTCACCCTGCGGCTCTTCGTCTGTCGCATAACAGTTACAAACCCAGCGCGCTGGGAAATGATTCGGAAATGATCACGCGCATCTGAGCAATCCGGGCACGTCAGAGGACGTCGGAACGCCCGCTCAGCTTCAGCGCGTCGACCACGCTCTTCACCCGCTGCGCGTTCGCCTTGGTGGTCACGAGGAGCGCGTCGGGGGTGTCGACCACCACGATGTCCTGGACGCCGATCAGCGAGATGATGCGGTCGGTCTGACTGATGACGATGCCGCTGGAGGCGTCGGCGAGCACGCGCGCGTTCTCGACGAGGATCACCAGGTCGGACTTGCGGCTCCCGGACTGCAGCTTGGCGATCGAGGAGAAGTCGCCCACGTCATCCCAGTCGAAGCCACCGGGGATGACTACCAGGCGTCCCGCGGCTGCTGCGGGCTCAGCGACGGAGTAGTCGATGGCGATCTTGCGGAGGCCGGGCCAGATGCGGTCGACGGCCGGCCCACGGGTGGCCGGGTCGTCCCAGGCGGCGGCGAGCTCCTCCAGGCCGGCGACGAGCGCAGGCTCGGAATCGCGCATCTGGTCGAGCAGCCGGTCGGCGCGCGCGATGAACATGCCGCCGTTCCAGAGGTGCTCCTCGTCGGAAAGGTAGCGCTCGGCCGTCGCGCGGTCGGGCTTCTCGACGAAGCTCTGCACGATGCGGGCGTCGGGCGCGTCCGGGATATCCACCGGGTCGCCGCAGTGGATGTAGCCGAACCCGACCGCGGGCTCCGTCGGCTGGATGCCGATGGTGACGATGTATCCCTCGTCGGCGGCCGCGACGGCCTGCCGCACGGCGGACTCGAAGCCCGGACGGTCCTGGATCACGTGATCGGCCGCGAACGAGCCGATGATCACATCCGGCTCCCGTCGGGCCAGGATGGCGGCGGCCAGCCCGATGGCGGCCGACGACTCGCGCGGCTCGCTCTCGAGAACGATGTTGCTGTCGGCCAGCTCGGGGATCTGCGCTTCCACCGCGGCGCGGTGCGCCCTCCCGGTCACGATCATGATGCGCTGCTCGCCGGAGAGCGGCGTCAGGCGCTCCCAGGTGCCGCGCAGCAGCGTGGTGCCGGAGCCCGTGAGGTCGTGCAGGAACTTCGGCGCGTCCGCACGCGACAGCGGCCAGAGCCGCGATCCGATGCCCCCGGCCGGGATCACGCTGTAGAAGCGGTCGAGCGGTGATGTGGCGCTCATGGCCCCCAGCCTATGGTGCGCGTGTCTGCGCAGCGCGCGGTGCCCGGCCTAGACTGAAGGAGTCCGTTTCACGCTTCGACCGACGTGCCACCGCGGCGATCGGAACCGGAATCGAGGAGGAGCACGTGTCGAGCCAGGCCGCGCGATCCGGAGCCGCCACAGCGGTCACGATCCGCGCCCCGAAGCGTCCAGCAGGCACGCTCTACCGGGGCCGCGAGGGCATGTGGTCGTGGGTGCTGCACCGCATCACGGGCACGGCGATCTTCTTCTTCCTGCTCGTCCACATCCTCGACACCTCGCTCGTGCGCCTCAACGCCGACGCGTATACGAACGTGATCGCCACCTACAAGACGCCCATCATGGGCCTCGGCGAACTGGCCCTCGTCGCCGCCATCGGACTGCATGCTCTCAACGGCCTGCGCATCATCGCGATCGACTTCTTCAGCTGGGGCACCAAGTACCAGAGGGTGCTGTTCTGGGTCGTCATCGTTCTCTGGGTGCTGCTCATGCTGGGCTTCGCCCCGCGGCACCTGATGCACGTCTTCGGGGGCGAGTGACGGTGACCCTTCGACAAGCTCAGGACGGCGGCGCCATCGAGGCACCGCGCAGCCGGCCGGTCGCGGATCGCACCCGCCGGGTGAACTGGGAGAAGTGGGGCTGGCTCTACATGCGCTTCTCCGGGGTCCTGCTCGTGGTGTTGATCTTCGGGCACCTTCTGGTGAACCTCTTCCTCGGGTCCGGCGTCAGCGCCATCGACTTCGCGTTCGTGGCGGGCAAGCTCGCCAACCCCTTCTGGATCGTCTGGGACACCCTCCTGCTCTGGCTGGCCCTCATCCACGGCGCCAACGGGATGCGGACCCTCACCAACGACTACGCCCGCGGCCGGCTGCGGATCGTCATCCTCGTCGCCCTGGCCGGCGCGACGATCGTCCTCCTCGCCCTCGGAACGCTCGTGCTCACGACCTTCGACCCGTGTATCGGGGATCCCACCACCGACGCACTGATCGAGGTCTGCAGCTAAGTGCCTACCAACAGCCTGGAATTCACGGACGGCGCCACGATCGAAGACGGCAGCATCATCGATGGCGTCCATTACCACCAGTTCGATGTCGTCATCGTCGGCGCCGGCGGCGCCGGCATGCGGGCGGCGATCGAGGCCGGCCCCCAGGCCCGCACGGCCGTCATCACCAAGCTCTACCCGACCCGCTCCCACACCGGAGCGGCGCAGGGCGGCATGGCCGCAGCCCTCGCCAACGTCGAGGAGGACAGCTGGGAGTGGCACACGTTCGACACCGTCAAGGGCGGTGACTACCTGGTCGACCAGGATGCGGCGGAGATCCTCGCGAAAGAGGCGATCGACGCGGTCCTCGACCTCGAGAACATGGGCTTGCCGTTCAACCGCACCCCCGACGGCAAGATCGACCAGCGCCGGTTCGGCGGGCACACCCGCGACCACGGCAAGGCGCCCGTTCGCCGGGCCTGCTACGCCGCGGACCGCACCGGCCACATGATCCTGCAGACGCTCTTCCAGAACTGCGTGAAGCTGGGCGTCAACTTCTTCAACGAGTACTACGCGCTCGACCTGGTGATGACGACCGTGAAGGGCAAAGAGGTGCCGTCGGGCGTCGTCGCCTACGAGCTGGCCACCGGCGAGCTGCACGTCTTCCAGGCGAAGGCGATCATCTTCGCCACGGGTGGCTTCGGCAAGATCTACAAGACCACGTCCAACGCCCACACCCTGACGGGCGACGGAGTCGGCATCATCTGGCGCAAGGGCCTGCCGCTCGAGGACATGGAGTTCTTCCAGTTCCACCCCACAGGGCTCGCCGGACTCGGCATCCTGCTCACCGAGGGCGCCAGAGGCGAGGGCGCCATCCTCCGCAACGCCAGCGGCGAGCGCTTCATGGAGCGCTACGCCCCGACCATCAAAGACCTGGCACCCCGCGACATCGTGTCGCGCTGCATGGTGCAAGAGGTGGCGGAGGGCCGAGGCGCAGGACCGCACAAGGACTACGTGCTGCTCGACTGCACCCACCTGGGTGCCGAGGTCCTGGAGACGAAGCTCCCCGACATCACCGAGTTCGCGCGCACCTACCTCGGGGTCGACCCGGTGTTCGAGCCTGTGCCCGTGATGCCGACAGCGCACTACGCGATGGGCGGCATCCCGACCAACGTCAAGGCCGAGGTTCTCAGCGACAACGACACCATCGTTCCCGGCCTGTACGCCGCGGGCGAGTGCGCGTGCGTCTCGGTGCACGGCTCGAACCGGCTCGGCACCAACTCGCTGCTCGACATCAACGTCTTCGGCAAGCGCGCAGGCAACAACGCCGTCGAGTACGCCAAGACGGCGTCGTTCGTGCCGCTGCCGACCGATCCCGCCAAGTTCGTGCGCAACCTGGTCGAGCAGCTGCGCGACTCGGACGGCACGGAACGCATCGCCCCACTGCGCAAGGAGCTGCAGGACGAGATGGACCGCAACGCCCAGGTCTTCCGCACCGACGAGTCGCTCGAGAACGTCACCAAGACCATCCACGGACTGCGCGAGCGGTACCGCAACGTCTCGATCCACGACAAGGGCCGCCGGTTCAACACCGACCTGCTCGAGGCGATCGAGCTCGGCTTCCTGCTCGATCTGGCCGAGGTCGTGGTGTTCTCGGCGCGCAACCGCAAGGAGAGCCGCGGCGGCCACATGCGCGACGACTACCCGAAGCGCGACGATGCGGCCTACCTGAAGCACACGATGGCCTATCTGACCGGCGACCCGCACTCGGCCGAGGCCGCCGACCACATCACGCTCGGCTGGAAGCCGGTCGTGATCACGAACTACCAGCCCATGGAACGGAAGTACTGATCGGATGGTTGCGACTACGGACGGCAGGACTGCGCCTCTGTTGACGCCCGAAGCGGGCGTCCAGGCCTTCACGGTCACGTTGATCATCCGCCGGTTCGACCCGGAGAAGGACGCGGAACCGTACTGGAAGGACTTCGACGTCGAGCTCTACCCGACGGATCGCGTGCTCGACGCCCTGCACAAGATCAAGTGGGAGCAGGATGGCTCGCTCACCTTCCGGCGCTCGTGCGCCCACGGGATCTGCGGCTCCGACGCGATGCGCATCAACGGACGAAACCGGCTGGCGTGCAAGACCCTGATCAAGGATCTCGACATCTCGCAGCCGATCTATGTCGAGGCGATCAAGGGCCTGCCGCTCGAGAAGGACCTCATCGTCGACATGGAGCCGTTCTTCGAGTCGTACCGCCAGATCCAGCCGTTCCTGATCGCCGACGCGAAACCCAAGGACGGCCGCGAGCGCATCCAGTCGGTCGCCCAGCGCGAGGTCTTCGACGACACCACCAAGTGCATCCTGTGCGCGGCGTGCACTTCGTCGTGCCCGGTGTTCTGGACCGACGGCCAGTACTTCGGTCCTGCCGCGATCGTGAACGCCCACCGTTTCATCTTCGACAGCCGCGATGAGGGCGCCAAGGTGCGCCTCGACATCCTGAACGACAAGGAGGGCGTCTGGCGTTGCCGCACGACCTTCAACTGCTCGGAGGCCTGCCCGCGCGGCATCCAGGTGACGAAGGCGATCGCCGAGGTCAAGAACGCGATCCTCGCGGGAAGCGCGAACCTCCCCGTCGCGTAGGCCGCCCCAGGCATACGGAAGGCCCGATGCCGCAGCGGCTGGGATCGCTACGGCACCGGGCCGGTACACCCTCGATGGGACGTCAGAGGGCGGGGCCACAAGTGGCCTCACCTGAGAGACCGATTCAGGCGCCATCTATGACGCGGATCGCGTGTCCCATCTTCGGGGGACACGGACGTCCCCCTGCGCGGGCGCGTCAGCCGACGGCGATGGCGGGCAGGCCGCCGGAGGTGGAGCTGATCGTCAGCGGCTTGAGCACGTTCAGAACGCCACCGATGAGGCCGCCGAGAAGGCTCTGGTCCACGGTCTGGACGACCGAGACGCTGCCCGCCGCCTGCGGGATGCCACCCGCCGAGATCGAGTACGACCCGTTGGCACCGACCGTGGTCGTCGCGTAGACGGTGCCGGCGGCCTTGAGTGCGACGCTGGCGCCTGGTGTGCCGCTTCCGGAGACGCTCACGGTCACGGTGACGGGCTGGGTCACGGTCTTCACGACGTTCTGGACCGTGTCGCCCACGACATCCGTGACGCCGTCGACCACTCCGTCGACCACCCCGTCGTCGCCGAGGAGTCCGCCGAGCGTGCCGCCGAGTCCGGTGCCGACACCCGTATTGCTGGGATCCGTGGAGCCGACGCCGAGGTCGGTACCCGAGGCAGGGCCGGAGTCGGTGGCCGGCGCCGTCGGCGAGGACGTGTCGGCGACCTCGGCCACCAGGATGGGCGGGTCGGCGGGCGCGGTCGGGGTGACGCCGAGCGCGATGGTGGTGCCGAGAACGGCGGCGACGGCCAGGCCTCCGACGAGGGCGCCTCCGGTCGTCACGGATCCGAGGGAGAGGGCGCCGGCGATGACCGGCGCGGCGACCGCGGAGCCGGTGGCCATGGCCTCGATGGCCTGCGGCATGGCCGGGATGAGCTCGGACGCCATCGCGGACGACGGCTGAGCGAGCTGGGAGAGCAGGGTGCCGCCGGCGACGCCGCCGAGCAGCAGGGGAAGCATGACCAGCGCGAGGTGGGAGCCGACTTCGTCGACCTCCTCCGACACGACCATGCACTTCGCACAGTCCTGAAGATGGTCGGACATGCGCTCCGCATCGCGGACGCTCAGCCCATTGCGCGTGTGATCGCCGAGGTGGGACATCGTCCACCGGCACTCGCCGGATGCCGTGGCATCGCTGATGTGCGCCTGCAGCCAGGCTTTGCGCAGGCCCTCGCGTGCCCGGTAGGACAGTGCGGCGACGCTGTTGGCCGTGATGCCCATGATCGGGGCGACCTCGTGCGGGTCCATGCCCTCGACCTCGGTGTACCAGAGCACGGTCTGCCAGCGTTCGGGCAGCTCGCGGAAGGCGCTCGCCGTCAGGGTGCGGTCGAGTGCCCAGGCAGCAGGGTCATCCGGGATGCGCTCGTCTTCAAAGTCTTCGATCATGTCCACCTGGATGTCGCGCGATGCGGCTCCCCAGGTGCTCGCGAGGTTGCGGATCGTCGTATAGAGGTAGGGGCGGAAGGCCCCGGTGGGACCGCCGCCCGCCAATACACGCTGGAAGATCCGCGCATAGGCCTCGGAAACGAGGTCATCCGCATCGATCGACGTGAATTGACGGGCGACGCGAGCGGCGGGGCGGTAGTGACGGAGCCATAGCTCCCCGAAAGCGCTCGTATCCCCCGATCGAGCGCTTTCGATCAATTCCGCGTCCGAAGTGGTCGGCTTCGGGTCCGAACCGCTCATCCCCCTGATCCATTCTGGGCCTCTCTTGTCCCTAT
>JBDSKH010000118.1:0-9973 GCA_039917005.1 Pseudolysinimonas sp. | reverse complement strand
ACATCCAGATCCCGCTCCTGCGAAAGTGGATCGTCTACATGGCCATCGTCTCGATCGCCGCGGGAAGCCAGTTGTTCGTCGAGCCCAGGGTTCTCAGCCAGGCGAGTCGGGGCGTTGTCCCGAAGGACTACTCGCTCAATCAGCTTGCCTACCAATTCGCCTTCGGTACCCAATCGGACTACAACGGGTCGGCGGCGATTTCGCTCCTCCTGCTGGTCGTCGCGGCGGGCCTTGCAGCCATCTTCGTCTTCAGAGGAGGACTCTTTGACCGCGACTAGTCTGCGCGTCGTTCCCTCAGCGCCGGCCCCCGCGCGTTGGCTGGGGCGCGTTGTCGTAGGTGCCGTTCTCGTGTTCTTCAGCGTGTTCTTCGTGCTGCCTTTGGCGTGGCTGTTGCTTGCGCCGACGAAGTCCCAGACTCAACTCACTGGCCTCAACGGTGAGGGGCCGTTCAGTTTCGGGTCGTTCGATCAACTCGCTGAGAACTGGAACACCCTGGTCAGCTTCCAGCACGGCATCATCTGGACGTGGCTCGGCAATTCGGTGCTGTACTCCGGAGTCGCCCTGGTGGTCACGATCATCGTGACGATTCCCGCCGGCTATGCCCTCGCGATGACCAGCTTCAAGCTTCGTCGGCTCGTGCTCATCACGACGCTGATGGTGATGCTCATCCCCAACACGGCACTCGCGCTGCCGATCTTCCTCGAACTGACCGCGATTCATCTGGTCGGTACGCCGCTCGCCGTCATCCTGCCGTTCGCCTTCTTCCCATTCGGCGTCTATCTGGCGTACATCTATTTTTCCACGACGATGTCGCGCGACCTGCTCGATGCCGCCCGCATCGATGGTGCCGGCGAGTTCCGGGTCTTCACCAAAATCGCCATGCCTCTGGCAACCCCCGTGATCGCGCTGGTCGGCTTCTTCAACTTTGTCAACAACTGGAACAACTATTTCCTCCCGTTCATCACGCAGCCGGGGTCGCGAAAGATGCCCGTACAGGTGGGCTTGGCAGAGCTGCTCTCGAACACGCCCACGTTCAACCCGACCAACGTCGCCTCGTTGACGATCAGCCTTCCGCAGTTGGCGCTCGCGACAATCATTTCCGTGGCTCCCGTGGTGGTGGTCTTCTTGTTCTCGCAGCGCTTCCTGGTGACCGGGCTGACGGCGGGCGCCACCAAGGAATGACCCGCCGGTTCGGGATGGCGTGCAGACTCCGCCCGGAGCTGAGGCAGGAGTACCTCGAATTGCATGCCGCCGTCTGGCCGGGGGTCGAGTCCATGATCACCGAGTGCAACATCCGGAACTTCACGATTTTCGTGCGCGGAGACGTGCTGTTCGGGTACTACGAGTACGTCGGTGACGACTACGAGGCCGACCAGGCGAAGATGCAGGCGGATCCGGTGTCGCAGGAGTGGTGGTCGCACACCGACCCGTGCCAGTACGGCTTCGACGACGACGCGCCCGAGGGCACCCAGTGGCAAGAACTCGACGAGGTCTGGCACCTCGACTGAGCTGCGCCCGCCCGCTAGTGGCGGTGCGGGATGTCCGTCGGGCGACGGCGCTCCCAGGCGAGCGATATGTGCTGGCTCATGGCTCGGGATGCCGCCTCGGCATCGCCGCTGACGACCGATTCGAGGATGGCACGGTGCTCCTCGAGCGTGACCCGCAGCGCGTCTTCGCCCGGGCTGCCCCGGAACCGGCTGCTCGAGCGCGCTCGGGCGAACAGGATGCGCGTGATGTTGGCGGCGAGGCGGATTCCCGACTGCTCCATGATCGCGTAGTGGAACGCGGCATCCGCGTCGTTGTAGGCCTCGAAGTCGTGGATGTTCAGCTCGGTCGCGTGGAACGCCTCTCGCAGTTCCTCGGCGCGCTCGGGCGTCTGCTGGCGAGCGGCCGCGGCGGCCATAGAGGACTCCAGGCTGCTGCGCACGATCGTCAGCTCGTCCAGGATTCCGAGCGAAGCGTCGTGGTCGACGAGCGCCGACAACACCACCGGGTCGAGCACATTCCACGCGGTGGGCGCGTTGACGCTCGTGCCGCGTCCCTGCGCGACCGTCAGCAGGCCCTTCTCCTCAACCCGTTTGACCGACTCGCGGATGACCGTGCGGCTCACGCCGAAGTTCGTGCTGAGCACACCCTCGGGGGGAAGGACGTCGCCCGGCCGGAGCTCTCCGGTGACGATCGCCGACACCAGATCGGCGACGACGGCGACGCCCAGCCGTGCCGGGGGAAGCCGGGGTGCCGAACCTGTGACGATGCCCGGGCGGGTGTCGGCGCCGAGCGCTTGATCGCTCATCCCGCTCAGTGTACGGCGTCGATGCCCGGTGATTCGGGACCCGGCGCCCCCGGCACGAGCTCGAGTCCGGCGCGGGCGGGGCGCACGTGGGGACCGGCATCGAGGGCCCATCCGTTGTCGAACGACGCGTGACTCGTGATGGCTTTCTCATCGACCTCGATCCCAGCGCCCGGCTGATCGCCGAGGACGATCCCGCCGTCCTCGAAGGAGGCATGCGTGGTGACGCCGAAGGGGCTGCCCAGGTCTTGCACCTCCGCGCTCAGATGGTTCGGGATAGCGGTGGCGGCGTGCGCGACCGCGATGTTCGCGGTCAGACCGACCGGGCTCACCGGCAGATCCCGGCTGTGCGCCGCATACGACACCCGGAGGAAGTGCGAGACGCCCCAGACCGCCGCCGCCTGCACGATGTCGATGGCCTGCGCGTCGAAGAGCGGGCGGTACTGTTCGAGCCCGGTCAGGTTCTCGCCCGTCGCCACGGCGGCGCGGATCGATCCGGAGAGCCTGGCGTGGCCAGGAGCGTCCCATCGACGAAGGGGCTCCTCGATCCACGCCAGGTCGAACTCCGCCTCAACCGCGGACACGTAGCGGACCGCCTGCTTGAGGTTCCAGCTCTCGTTGGCATCGAGCATGAGGCCGGGGCGCGGCGCATTGACGGTGAGGGCGTCGCGGACGATGCCGAGCCTGCGGATGTCGTCCGCGATATCCCGGCCGCCCTTCAGCTTGCCGCTGGCGTATCCGCGCTCGGCCATGTCCCGGTAGAACGTGGCGAGCGCGTCGTCGTCGAGGGCGATGTCTAGTCCAGATGCGTAGCCGGCGATGAAGCGGTCGGCTCCGCCGAGGAGGCGCCAGAGCGGCTGGCCCGCCTCCTTGGCCTTGATATCCCAGAGCGCCATGTCCAGAGTGCCGAGGCCGCCGAAGGTCGCGCCGCCGTGTCCGGCTTTGAAGACGCGCGAGAGCATGCGGTCGTAGAGGGTCGAGACGGCGAGGGGATCCTGGCCTTCGATCGCGGGGAACAGCCGGTCGATGTCCTGCACCGAGCCCGTGCCGTACCCGGTGATGCCGGCGTCGGTCTCGAGGACGACGATGGGGGTCTCGGTGATTCCGGAGGCGACGAATCCATTGACGTCCCCGACCGGACGGCCCCAGTCATGGAAGCTGCGGAGGCAGCGGTATCCCGTGATCTTCATCATCACCCTTGATGCTCAAGTGCAGATCTCCGCACGAGTAAACAGCATACATCACACCTTCTTGCTAGGACAAACCAGGCATGTTGCCTCCGGTGCCAGCACAATTTGTGTGATGTACGATGAATTTACGGTGGATGAGGAGGACGCGGCATCCGTACACGAACTCTGGGCAGAGGCCCCGCTCTCACCGAGGTAGGCCTGGGGACCTCGCCCTTCGGCAACCTCTTCCGGAAGACCACGGATGCGGCGACGCGCGCCGCCACCGATGCCGCCTGGGCCGGGGGAGCCCGCTACTTCGATTCGGCACCGCACTACGGCCTCGGTCTCGCCGAGTCGCGTCTGGGAGCCGCTCTCGCGAAGCATCCTCGCGATGAGTACGTCGTCTCGACCAAGGTGGGGCGCCTGCTCGTGCCGACCCCCGATCGTGAGCACGAAATGGACGACGACGGGTTCCAGGTCCCGGCGTCTGCCCGGCGCGAGTGGGATTTCAGCCGGGACGGGATCCTCCGCTCGCTCGATTCGAGTCTCGACCGGCTGGGGCTGAACGATGTCGACATCGTCTACCTCCACGATCCGGACGATCACTGGGATGAAGCGTCGACCACCGGCATCGACGCGCTCATCGAGTTGCGCGAGCAGGGCATGACGCACGCGATCGGCGCGGGGATGAATCAGTCGGCGATGCTGGCGGAGTTCGTGCGGCGGTGCGACGTCGACATCGTGATGCTCGCCGGGCGGTACACCCTCCTCGACCAGTCCGCGCTCGACGACCTGTTGCCGCTCGCGCTGGAGCGCGGGGTCGGGGTGGTCGCCGCCGGCGTGTACAACTCGGGTCTGCTCGCGAAAGCCGAGGTACCCGACGACGCGCATTTCGAGTACCGCGCCGCGCCGCCGGAGCTCGTCGCCCGCGCGCGCGAGATCGCCGCCATCTGCACGCGGCACGGGGTGACGCTTCCCGATGTCGCGCTTCAGTTCCCGTTGCGGCATCCGGCCGTGATCTCCGCGGTGGTGGGCGCGCGCGACCGGAAGCAGTCCGAGGGCAACCTCGAGCGGTACGACGTCGTCATCCCCGACGAGCTCTGGACCGAGCTCGAGTCAACCGGACACGTGCGGTCGGTCTAGCCTGAACAGGTGACCACGCTCTCCGATCTCATGGTCGCCCAGGGCCGGCCGGTCGAGGCCGACATCGACTGGCTGCACCTGCTCGTCGCCGACGGGCAGCTGATCGCCGACCTCGCGTTCGCGGACATCGTGATGTGGGTGCCGACCACCGCGGGAAGCTTCATCGCCGTCGCCCACTCGCGTCCGTCATCCGCGGCGACGCTCTTCTACCGCGACTTCGTCGGGCAGGAGATCCAGCCGCAGTGGCGCGGGCAGGTCACCGAGGCGTTCGAGACGGCGCAGATCGTGGATACCGCTGCCCCCGATTGGTACGAGGAGACGCCGACCCGCGTGCGCGCCGTCCCGGTGCTGCGGCGCCTCACCGCGGCCGGCTCGGAAGTCACCAACACCCCCATCGCCGTGCTCACCCGGCACAGCAACCTGAGCGAGGCGCGCACGCCCAGCCGCCAGGAGCTCACCTTCAACCAGTGCGCGAACGAACTGTTCGCCATGATCGCGTCCGGTGACTTCCCCGACCTGGGTGCGCCATCCGGACCCCGTCGCGGGGCTCCGCGCGCATCCGACGGCCTGGTGCGCCTCGACATCGATGGCGTCGTCACCTTCGCCAGCCCGAACGGCCTGAGCGCGTTCAACCGCATGGGATTCGACGGCGAGCTCGAGGGCGAATCGCTCGCCGAGGTCACGACCGAGTTGCTCAAGGGCAAACTCGTCGTCGACGAGTCACTCCCTTTGGTGGTTACCGGACGGGCACCGTGGCGCACGGATATCGAGGCGCGAGGGGTCACGGTGACGCTGCGCACCATCCCGATCCGGCATCGTGGCGAGCGTGTCGGCGCCATCGTCCTGGTCCGGGATGTGACCGAGGTCCGGCACCAGGAGCAGGAGCTGATCACCAAGGACGCCACGATCCGCGAGATCCATCACCGGGTCAAGAACAACCTGCAGACGGTGGCGTCACTGCTCCGCATTCAGAGCCGGCGCGCGCAGAACGACGCCAGCCGCGACGCGCTCGCCCAGGCGATGCGGCGGGTCAGCGCCATCGCGGTCGTGCACGACACCCTCAGCGAGGGACTCAGCCAGAACGTCGACTTCGACGACGTCTTCGATCGTGTACTGATGCTGATCGCCGAGGTCGCATCCAGTCACAACACCACCGTTCATCCGATCAAGAAGGGCAAGTTCGGCACATTGCCGAGCGAGTACGCGACGCCGCTGTCACTGGCGCTGACCGAGCTGGTCACCAACGCGGTCGAGCACGGGCTGGCGGGGCGCGACGGCGAGGTCGAGATCCAGGCGAAGCGCAAAGACGACGTGCTGCGCGTTCGAGTACGGGATGACGGGGTCGGCCTGCCAGAGGGCAAGGTCGGGTCGGGGCTCGGCACTCAGATCGTGCGCACGCTCATCGAGGGAGAGCTCGGCGGCACTATCGACTGGCACACGCTCGAGGGTGAGGGCACGGAGGTCACGATCGACATCCCGCTGCTCTGGCTCGAGAAGTAGAAGGCCGAGCCGCCCGCGTTGTGCAAACACCGGCGAGCGTTCTAGACTGTGCAAAAGGATTTGCAGAAAGAGGCGCCGTGCACGAACCGATGAGCTCGTTCGACCTCGTCTCCGATGAGATCGAGCAGCGCGAGCAGACCGGCCATGACGTCGCGAGTGCCGTCGCTGCCCTGGCGCAGGCCGACCCGGAAGACGAACGGCGGCTCGAGGCGATTTACGCGGACCTCATCGAGGCCCCGCGGGTCGGCATCTGGAACTACGAGGAGCCGGACGACTTCGCCGGCATCCTCGAGACGCTGACACCGGCCGGAGAGAGTGCGCCGCCCGACGATCGCCTCTACGACAAAGTGCTCGGGGGATGGCTGGGCCGCATCGCCGGGTGCAACCTGGGCAAGCCGGTCGAGTGGGGTCCGCATTGGACGTCGGACCACATCCGGGACTACCTCGAGCGGGCGGACGCGTACCCGCTACGCGACTACTTCCCGGTGCTCGATCCGATGCCCGACATCTTCGAGCTCCGCGAGAACTGGCCCGAGACGACGTGGGGCAACGTCGACGGGGGCTCGCGTGACGACGATGTCGACTACCCGATCCTGGCGTTGCACCTGCTCGAGATGCATGGTGCCGGCATCAGTCCGGCGGTGGTCGGCGAAGCGTGGCTGCGGCTGTTCCCCTATCGGCAGATCTTCACGGCGGAGCGGGCCGCGTACCTGAACCTTCTACACGGCGTTCCCGCCGAACGTGCTGCGGCGACTCGCAATCCGTATCGCGAGTGGATCGGAGCATTGATCCGGGGGGACGCGTTCGGCTGGGTGAACCCCGGGCGGCCGCGTGCAGCGATGCGCCTCGCGTTTCAGGATGCGTCGCTATCTCACACCGCGAATGGGATCTACGGCGAGCTCTGGTCGGCCGCCCTGCTGGCAGAGTCGTTCGCGGCATCCACGGTCGCCGAGGCGTTCGAGGCGTCTCTCGCGCACGTGCCGCCGCGATCCCGTCTGGCCGAGACGTTGCTCGACGTACAGGGCATGCGCCGAGAGGGACTCACCTGGGACCAGGCGCTCGCCGGCATCCAGGCGCGCTTCAGCCGATACAGCTGGGTGCACACGATCCCGAACGCGGCGATCATCGCGGCCGGTCTGCTCTGGGGCGAGAACGACTACGCGGCCACCGTCGGCTTGACCGTCATGGGCGGATGGGACACCGACTCGAACGGCGCTACCGCCGGTTCGGTGGCCGGTGTGGTGCTCGGAGCGGCGGGCCTGCCCCGTCACTTCGTCGCGCCACTGCAGGATCGCACGCGGTCTGCGCTGTTCGGATTCGACAACTCGCGCATCTCCGACCTCGCCCAGCGCACGATGTCGCTGGTCACGGCCGGGCTCCCGGTGAGCGAGCAGATGGTTTGACTGGCGGGGCCGCTGCCGGATTTCCGCAGCGGGAGCGGCCCACTCAGTCGAACCAGTCGACGGTCGGCCTCTCACGAGCGGTCGCGGCGCCTCCCACCGGACCGGCCGGACGTGCCCATTCGACCGCGTTGGCGAGCACGCGCCGCACCTGCGGGTGAAAGTAGACCGGATACGCCTCGTCTCCCGGGCTGAAGTAGAACACCCGCCCCAGGCCGCGACGGTAGGTGACGCCTGACCGGAACACCTCCCCGCCCGCGAATGAGCTGACGAAGACCAGTTCATCGGGCTGCGGGATGTCGAACGGCTCCCCGTACATCTCCTGCTCGGGGATGACGATCGGCTGCTCGATTCCCGCAGCGATCGGATGGGCAGGATCGATCGTCCAGACCAGCTCGCGCTCGCCCGAGTTGCGCCACTCCAGTGAACACGTCGTCCCCATCAGGGCACGGAACACCTTCGAGTAATGGCCGGAGTGCAAGACGATCAGGCCCATCCCACCGAGCACGCGGTCGACGACTCGCGTGACCACCGCATCCTGCACCTGGTCGTGGGCCATATGCCCCCACCAGAGCAGCACGTCCGTGTCGTCGAGTACCTCGGGCGGCAGACCCTGACCGGGCTGATCGAGCGTGGCGGTCCGGATGCCGGCGCCGGTCAGACGATCGCGCAGCCCCTCCGCGATGGCACCATGGATCCCCTCGGGATAGGTGGTCGCCATCTCAGGCTTCGTGCGTTCGTGCACACCCTCGTTCCAGACGGTGACGCGCAGCGGCCCGGGCGCGCTCATCGCCTCAGCAGTTCGGCGACACGGGGGAGCACCTCCGCGGGCGGGCCACTCAGGCCGCACTCCATGGCCAGCCATCCGTCGTAGCCGATGTCGTCGAGCGCGGTGAGGGTCTCATCCCAGTCGTAGTGCCCGGCGCCGGGCTCCAGGCGATTGCTGTCACCGAGCTGCACGTGCTGGATGCGGGCGCCTGCCTCGCGGATCGCTCGCCCGATATCCACCTCCTCGATCGACATGTGGAAGGTGTCGGCGATCACGCAGACGCGGGGGTCGGCCACCTCGTCGACCACGCTGGACGCGTCGGCCAGGGTGTGGATGAGATAGTCCTCGAATCGATTGAGGGGCTCGAGGTAGACCACGGCTTCCACATCTGCCGAGGCGATGAGAGTCTCGCGCAGCGCATCGACGAGAAGTGCCCGCGAGTCGTCGGAGGAGCGCGGGGGCTCGAAGGGCGGCAGTCTCGTCGAAAACACTCCGAACGAGTTGGGGCACACGATCCCCGCCGAGCCTGCATGACCGAGCGTGCGCAGGAATCCGGCCAGCTCCTCGATGGCCAGCCTGCGCCGATCGGGGTCGAAGTCGCCGAGAAAGGCGGTGGGCAGCACGACGGCGCTTGGCATGACGACCCCCGCCTCCCGTGCTGCGCGCAGCTCGTCGGCGCGCCGCTCGAAGACCCGGTCGCCGACAGCGCCGAGCTCGATGCCGTCGAATCCGACCGACTGCGCGAAAGCGAACTTCTGTTCCAGGGTGTCGCCCTCGAGCATCCACTCCTGGGCGGCGAGGCGGAGAGTCACGGCGCGACCTCCAGGGCGACCTGCAGCACGTGGGGCCCGCCGTGATCGAGCAGATCGAAGGCCTCGGCCGCCTTCTCGAGCGGGAAGGTGTGGGTGATGAGCTCGGTGACCGCGATCCGCCCGGCGACGGCGAGGTCGATCGCCGTGGTGTCGAGCCGCATCCGGTCCCATCGGTGCTGCAATGCCGGAGCGACACCGGATATCTGACTCGCGATCACCTGTACCCGGTTGTGGTGGAATTCCTCGCCGAGCCGCAGCCCCATCCCGTCGCCTTGCATAAAGCCGGCGACGCAGACCCGCGAGCTGTACGCGACGGACCGGATCGCCTCATGGAGTGCCGCGTAGTTGCCCGTCACCTCTAGGCACACGTCCGCTCCACGGCCACCGGTCAGCTCCCGGATCCGCTCCGCGACCTGACCCTCCGCGACGTCGAGCGCGACGTCGGCGCCCAGCCGCACCGCGAGGTCGCGTCGTGAGGCGACGCCATCGATCGCGATAACGCGGGCACCGTTGAGACGCGCGAGCTGTGCCACGAGCTGCCCGGGAACTCCGAGCCCGAACACCGCGACCGTCTCGCCGATGTGGATGTCGGCGTCGAGCACGACGTTGAGCGCGATCCCGCCGATCTGCGAGAACATGCCGATGCGGGGATCGGCCGCGGGATCGAGCAATCGGGCCCGGGCGTTCTCGGCGGTGAGCACGGTCTCCGACCGGTGACCCCAGGTGCCCCACACGCGGTCACCGACCTTCAGGCCTTGAGCCTTCGCGCCAAGTTCGACGATCTCACCGACCTCCTCGTAGCCCCAGCCGTCGAGCGGGTAGCCCAGCGTCGCGGCCCCGTCGACGAAGAGACGCAGCTCGTCGTCCCAACGCTTGGCGAGGTACGGGTT
>JBDSKH010000117.1:0-2861 GCA_039917005.1 Pseudolysinimonas sp. | reverse complement strand
ACGTGGACCACGCTAGGGGTGGTTTCGATACGCGCTGCGCGCTACTCAACCACCGTCGTCGGCGACACCTAGGCTGTGGCCATGGCCCGCCCGTCGACCCCCGGATTCGCGTGCTCCGAGTGCGGCTGGAACGGCGCCAAGTGGTACGGCAGCTGCCCCGAATGCCAGGCGTGGGGCACCGTCGTCGAGCAGGGCCGGCCCGTCGTGGCGATCGCCGCGGCATCAGTTCCGGCGAATCGCACCGCCCGCCCGATCACCGAGCTCGGCAGCGAGACCGTGGCGCACTGGCCGTCGGGCATCGGCGAGTTCGACCGGGTTCTCGGCGGGGGCATCGTCCCCGGTGCCACGATCTTGCTGAGCGGCGAGCCCGGCGTCGGCAAGTCGACCCTGCTGCTCGAGGTCGCATCCAGAGCCGCTCGCGCCGGCACGCGCGTGCTCTATGTCAGCGCCGAGGAGTCGGCGAGCCAGGTTCGCCTGCGCGCCGAACGCACCGGAGCCCTCGCCGACGAGCTCTACCTCGCGGCCGAGACCGACCTCGCCACGATCCTCGGGCACATCGATGCCGTGAAGCCTTCGCTCGTCATCGTCGACTCGGTGCAGACGGTGTCGTCGTCTATGTCCGACGGAGCAGCCGGGCAGCCGGCGCAGGTTCGTGAGGTCGCCGGCACCTTGATCCGCATCGCGAAAGACCGAAACCTGCCGATGATGCTCGTCGGGCACGTCACGAAAGACGGCACGATCGCGGGGCCGCGGCTGCTCGAGCACGTCGTGGATGTGGTGTGCAGCTTCGAAGGAGACCGCCAGACCGCGCTGCGCTTCGTGCGAGCCCTCAAGAACCGCTTCGGCCCGACCGACGAGGTCGGATGCTTTGAGATGACCGGCGACGGCATCGCCGAGGTGCCCGACCCGAGCGGGCTGTTCCTGTCGCGGTCGGCATCGCCGGTCAGCGGCACCTGCGTCACGATCGCGATGGAGGGCCGACGCGCCCTCCCAGTCGAGGTGCAGGCTCTCATCGTCGCGACCCAGGCGCCGCAGCCCCGCCGTGTCGTGAACGGCGTCGACTCGTCGCGGGTCGCGATGCTGCTCGCGGTGCTTGAGCGGCGTTGCAAGATCAGGGTCTCGACCTCGGATGTCTACGTGTCGACCGTGGGCGGCATCCGGCTCAGCGAACCAGGCGCCGACCTCGCGATCGCGCTCGCCATCGCGAGTGCCGTGCGCGACATACCGCTGCCCGCGACGACGGCGGCCGTCGGCGAGATCTCGCTGGCCGGAGAGATCCGTCCGGTCGCCGGGGCGCGGCAGCGCATCGCCGAGGCGAAGCGACTCGGCTACACGACGGTGCTTGACGGCGGAGGCACCGGGGGCACGGGCGCCCCCGCGACATCCATCAGCGACGTCATCGGCGCCGCGTTCGCCAAGGCCGGCTCACCCACCCCCGACGCCCCGACGTTCTGACGTAACCGGGGCGATCCCGGTCATGATGGGCCATCCCACCGGCCCCGAATGGCCGTGATGGCCCCCAAACCGCTAGAACAGCCGGAACGCCAGCTCGGTCGACTCCAGGTCGCCAAGCTTCACCTGCAGCTTGTACGTCGGCCCGTCCGGACCCGACACCGCGGCCGGCCGCGTCGTGTTGCACGTCGTGGTCGACGAGCGCGTGCGGTCCCACGGGAACGGCGTGGTCTTCAGCTCCACGCCCGGCGCCAGCACCTGCGGGTTTGCGGCGGCGGCGGTCTGGCAGTCCTTCGAGCTCCAGATGCGGTCGGTGCCGCTCGTGATGATGTACTCCTGCGAAGCCGTGCCGACGTCGAACGCGCATGGCGCAGAGCCGATGTTCGTGACCGACATAGACAGCGCCGGCTGAACGCCCGCCGCGTAGCTGTTCGAGTCGGTGATCGGCGCGATCGCGATCTGCGACGGGTTGCACGCTTCTCCGCCCGCGGCGGAGGTGAAGCTCGGGCTCGGCGATCCCGACGGCAATCCCGACGGCGACGCGCTGTTCGTCGGATTCGCAGTGGGGGTGCCGCCGGGCCGCACCACGATCAGCACGATGACGACGATGACGGCGATCACGCCCAGCAGCACCAGCAGGCGGCGACGCCAGTAGACCGAGGGGGACTGACGGCCGACGGGGTTGCGGATCGTCGACATGCCGTCAGGGTAATCCCGGATGGGGTGGGCGTCCGCAGAGCACCCGGCGCGCCCCGAAATGCTGGGCTTCGGCGCCTAGAGTTCGCGCAGCATCCGGGTGTTGCCGAGGGTGTTGGGCTTCACGCGCGCGAGGTCCAGGAACTCGGCGACCCCTTCATCCGGAGAACGCACCAGCTCGGCGTACACCTCGGGCGGCACGAGACCCTCGCCGATCTCGCTGTAGCCGTGCTCGGTGAAGAAGCCGACCTCGAAGGTGAGGCAGAACAGCCGGTGCAGGCCGAGCTCGCGCGCGTCGTCTTCGAGACGTGACAGCAGCGCGTGCCCGACGCCCTTGCCACGCCAGTCGCGCGCGGCGGCGAGGGTGCGCACCTCGCCGATATCCTCCCAGATCACGTGGAGGGCGCCGCACCCGACGAGCTCGCCGTCGGGCGTCTCTGCCACGCGAAACTCTTGAACCGCCTCGTAGAAGACGACGCGATCCTTGCCGAGCAGGATGCGCTCCTGCACCAGCGGCTCGATCAGGCTCTGGATGCCGGGGACGTCGCCCGTGCGCGCGCGGCGGACAGAGAAGGGTGGGCCGGCGATCTCAGTCACCGGCCCACCCTATCGACGCAGAGGTTTCGAGACGCGTCGCTTCGCGGCACTCCGCAACCCGGCGTTAGCTCGCGGCGGCGGCCTTCTCGGGCTTCTCGGTGAGGGCGTCGCGGCCC
>JBDSKH010000116.1:0-6442 GCA_039917005.1 Pseudolysinimonas sp. | reverse complement strand
ACAGCTGAAGGGTGTCGACCCCGGCCTGCTCGTCGCGCGGCATGCGAGTCGGCTGCGCGCGGCGGTCCTGGTCGGAATCGATCGCCGCGCCCTGCGCGAGGCGTTCGCGCGACACGCCCCCGGCGTCCTGCTGATCGAGGTCGATGAGCCGGAGACTGGGGTGGTGATGCCCGCGGCCGTGCGCGCCGCAGCATCCGTCGCCCAGCCGGGCGATGTGGTGCTGCTCGCGCCGAGCGCGGCGTCATTCGACCAGTTCGCGGACTTCGCGGACCGCGGCCGGCGATTCGCCGACGCGGTGCGGGAGCAACTCGCAGACGCTCGGCCCGAGGCCGACGAGGGAGGGAACGCCGGTGACGACGACCCGACCTCCCCGCCGACAGCCAGGCGGCCGCCGCCCGCCCCCTGAGGCGCCGCCCCCGCGCACCGTCGTCGTGGCCGTCCGCAAGCTCTTCGACGCCGAGACTCCCGAGTACTTCCTCCTGCTCGGCACGACGCTCTTCCTCGTGGTCTTCGGGCTCGTCATGGTGCTCTCGTCGTCATCCATCGAGTCGCGCGCCGAGGGCGGCGACTTCTTCGCGCAGGCGTCGCGGCAGGGGCTCTACGCCCTGGTCGGCGTCCCCGCGATGCTGCTCGCGGCCCGCGCTCCGGCGGCGTTCTGGAAGCGCTGGGCCGGGATCGCCGTGGTCATCGGCGTGGCGCTGCAGCTTCTGGTCTTCCTCCCCGGCCTCGGCTACGAGCGCGGCCAGAACCGCAACTGGATCAACCTCGGCTCGTTCACGGCGCAGCCGTCGGAGCTGATCAAGCTCGCGCTCGTCATCTGGCTCGCCTGGGTGCTGTCGCGCAAGGGCGACGCGCTGCACGAGTGGCGCGAGGTCGCGGTACCGGTCCTCCCGATCACGATCGTCACCACGGGCCTCGTGCTCGCGGGCAACGACCTCGGGACGGCCACCATCATCCTGGCCATCGTCTTCGGATCGCTGTTCTACGCGGGCGTCCGGCTGCGCATCATCGGGGCCGCGCTGGCCGCGATCGCGCTGGTGGCGCTCATGTTCGTCCAGCTGAGCGATTCGCGGTCGAATCGCATCGCGGCCTGGTTGAACCAGTGCGAGGACCCGGCCCTGTATTCCAACGACTGCTGGCAGTCGATCCACGGCTGGGAGGCGCTCGCGCACGGCGGGGTCTTCGGGGTGGGGCTTGGCAATTCGTCGGGCAAGTGGTGGTGGATCCCGGAAGCGGCCAACGACTTCATCTTCGCGATCATCGGCGAAGAGCTGGGCCTGATCGGCGCGGTCCTCGTGCTCGCCCTGTTCGTCGTGCTCACGATCTGCTTCGTGCGGATCATCCGGATGTCGCGCGACCCGTTCGCGAAGCTCGCGACGAGCGCGGCCATGGTCTGGATCATCGGTCAGGCCTTCGTCAACATCGCGGTGGTCCTCGGACTGTTGCCGGTGCTCGGCGTCCCGCTACCGCTGGTGTCGGCGGGCGGCTCCGCACTCATCACCACGCTGACCGCGATCGGCGTCGTGCTCTCGTTCGCCCGGCATCGCCCGCAGTCCGCGCCGGGGCCGGGCACGCCGATCCGCCGCGGGGTGGCCCAGCGGTGACCGTCTACCTGCTGGCCGGCGGGGGGACCGCCGGCCACGTGAACCCGCTGCTCGCGACGGCCGATCGCCTGCGCGAGCGCGATCCCGGCGCGACCGTCCTCGTCCTCGGCACGGCGGAGGGGCTCGAGACCCGGCTCGTGCCCGAGCGGGGTTACGAGTTGCTGACCGTGCCGCGCCTGCCGTTCCCGCGTCGTCCCGGTGGCGAGCTGGTGCGCTTTCCCCGCCGCTGGCGCGCGACGGTGCGTGCCGCTCGTGCCCACATCCGCGACCGGCAGGTGGATGTCGTGGTCGGCTTCGGAGGGTACGCGTCGGCACCCGCCTACCGGTCCGCGCGCCTCGAGGGGGTGCCCATCGCCATCCACGAGGCGAACGCCAGGCCCGGACTCGCAAACCGCCTCGGTGCGCGCTTCACCCGTTTCGTCGGCGTGACATTCGCGAGCACCCGGCTGCGCGCCCGTGTCGTGGGATTCCCGCTGCGCCGCGAGATCGAGCAACTCGACCGACTCGCCTCGCGGCCGGAGGGGATGCGGGAGTTTGGTCTCGATGAGCGCCGTCCGGTGCTGCTCGTCACCGGCGGATCATCGGGTGCGCGACGCATCAACGACACAGTCATCGCCTCGGCGCCCGATCTCATCGGTGCCGGCTGGCAAGTGCTGCACCTGAGCGGCGGGCTGCGCGAGAAGATCGAGGATCCGAAGCTCCACGGCTATCACCTCCTCGAGTACTCGGACCGCATGGATCTCGCGTTCGCCGCGGCAGACCTGGCGATCTCGCGTGCCGGATCCGGGATGGTGAGCGAACTCGCTGCCGTCGGCCTCCCCGCCGTCTTCGTGCCCTATCCGGTCGGCAACGGCGAGCAGGCGCTCAATGCCGTCGACGCCCTCGACGCCGGGGGAGCTGTGCTGGTCGCCGACGCCGCCTTCACGCCGGGGTGGGTGCGCGATGAGCTGCTGCCGATGCTGAACGATCGCGCGCGCATCGCCGGGATGGCCGCCCGGATCGGAACGGTGGGGCACCGCGACGGCGCCGACCGCATGGTCGATCTGGTGTTCGAGGCGCGCGACTCACGCCGGTCGGCGCGACCCGGACGCGACGGGTAGCGTTGATCGGATGATCAAACCCGACCTCACGATGGAGCTGCCCGCCGAGCTCGGCGCGCTGCACTTCACCGGCATCGGTGGATCCGGCATGAGCGGCATCGCCCGCCTGTTCCTCGACGCCGGCTACCGGGTGACGGGTTCCGATCTGCGTGACACGGATGCCGTCCGGGAGCTCCGCGAGGCGGGCGCTACGGTCGCGATCGGCCACGATGCCGCCAACGTCGGCAACGCCGACACCGTCGTCGTCACCGGCGCGCTCTGGCAGGACAACCCGGAGTACCAGTACGCGCTGGCCCACGGCATCCCGGTGCTGCACCGCTCGCAGGCTCTCGCCTGGCTCATCAACCGGCAGCGTCTCATCGCGGTGGCGGGGGCGCACGGCAAGACCACCTCGACGGGGATGATCGTCACGGCTCTACGGGAGCTCGGCGCCGACCCGAGCTTCGTCAACGGCGGCGTGATCGCCGGGCTCGGTCGCAGCTCGGCGACCGGCTCGGGGGAGCTGTTCGTCGTCGAGGCCGACGAATCCGACGGATCGTTCTTGCTCTACGACACCGCGGTGGCGCTGATCACGAACGTCGACGCCGACCACCTCGACCACTTCGGCACCCAGGAGGTGTTCGAGGACGCATTCGTGACGTTCGCCCAGCGCGCCTCAGAGTTCGTGGTCGCGTCGAGCGACGACCCGGGGACGCGCGTGGTCACGGCCCGCCTGACCGGCAAGCGCATCCTGACCTTCGGAACCGATGACGCGGCAGATGTCAGGGTCTCGGCCGTCGGCACCGAGGGACCCGTCGCGTTCACCCTCACCCACGCCGGCAACGGCCATGACATCCAGCTCGCCGTGCCGGGAGCGCACAACGCCCTCAACGCCGCGGGCGCCTTCACCGTCCTGGTGGGCCTCGGTTTCGAGGCGGAGCCCGTCATCGCGGCTCTTGAGACGTTCACCGGGACCGGCCGCCGGTTCGAGCTGCACGGCACGGTGCGAGGGGTGCGCGTGTTCGACGACTACGCGCATCATCCGACCGAGGTCGAGGCGGCGCTCCAGACGGCACGCTCCGTCGCCGGCGGCGGCCGGGTCATCGCGGTGCATCAACCGCACCTATACAGCCGAACGCAGCTGATGGCGGGTGATTTCGCCGCCGCCTACGAGCGGCTGGCGGATCACACGGTCGTTCTCGATGTGTACGGCGCGCGCGAGGACCCGGTGCCGGGCGTCACCGGCGCGCTCGTCGCCGACCGCTTCGAGGACGCCACGCGGGTTGCATACCTGCCTGACTGGCAGACGGCGGCGGATCACGTGGCGCAGATCGCGCGCGACGGCGACCTGGTCATGACGCTGAGCTGCGGCGATGTGTACCGGATCATCCCGCAGATCCTCACGGCGCTGGAGTCCACGGAGCCGGCGAGAACGTGAAGCGGCCGGAGGGGTTCGACCGGGGGGCGGAGCCGTCGGCACCGTCCCGCGCGTCGCGGCCCTCCGCCCCGAAGCAGCCCGCCCGGCAGCCCGCGAAGCTGCGCGCGGCGAAGCCGGTGCCGCGCGCAGAGCGGCCCGCCAAGCCCGTCGCCGGGCCGGCACGTCCCCGCACCGCCCGCGCCGAGTTCTCGGCCGCGGAACGGCGACGTAAGCGCGAGGAGCGCGCGGAGGTCCGGCGGTTCACTCGGCGTGCGCGGCGCCGGCGACTCGGCTGGCTCGGCGCCCTCGGTGTGGTCGCGGTCCTCGGCATCCTCGTGGCGGGCGCGGTCTTCTCGCCGATCCTCGCGCTCCGGCAGGTCGTCGTCGACGGCACGCAGCGCCTGGATGCTGCGGCGATCGCGAAGGCCGTCGACAGTCAGATGGGCGTACCGCTCGCGCTTCTCGACGAGAACCGGATCCGCAGCGAGCTCGAGGAGTTCAGCCTCATCCGCAGCTACGTCACGGAACTCGTGCCGCCTGGCACGCTGTTGATCCACGTGGTCGAACGGGCGCCGATCGGGGTGATCGCGGCGGCGGACGGATTCCGGATGACGGATCCGGCCGGGGTGACGATCGAGACCACGACCGCGCGACCTCCCGGCTATCCGCAGATCGAGCTCGCAGCGGGCGAGGACGTGAGCGGCGCGGGCTTCCGCTCGATGGCCGAGGTGCTGCTCGCCCTCCCTCCGGCCGTTCTGGCTCAGGTCGACACCATCGCCGCTCGCACGCGCGACGACGTGACGCTCACCCTCACCGGATCCGCGCAGCGGGTGGTGTGGGGGAGTGCCGACGATTCGGCGTCGAAAGCCGCGGTCCTTGCGAGCCTGATCGCCCTGCACACCGGCGACGGCCCTGGGGAGTACGACGTCTCGGCACCGGGCATCGGCGTCTTCCACAAGGACTGAGCTCCAGAGAACGCTGAGAATGGCGCGACACGCGCGACGTCCTCCCGCCTTCGGGCGCCGCACGACCGTACCGTGAGGGACCAAAGACAGTACTGAGAAAGACTCTAAACTTCAAGTAGAGGTTGAGACTTTCGCTGTATCAACAGGCGCGCGGAGGCCGGACGTGACATCGAACCAGAACTACCTCGCGGTGATCAAGGTCGTCGGCATCGGCGGCGGCGGAGTCAACGCCGTCAACCGCATGATCGAGCTGGGCCTGCGCGGGGTCGAGTTCATCGCCATCAACACCGACGCCCAGGCGCTGCTCATGAGCGACGCCGACGTCAAGCTCGACGTCGGACGCGAGCTCACGCGCGGGCTCGGCGCCGGCGCCGACCCCGAGGTCGGCCGTCGCGCCGCCGAGGACCACGCCGAGGAGATCGAAGAGGCCTTGGCTGGCGCCGACATGGTCTTCGTCACGGCCGGAGAGGGCGGCGGCACCGGCACAGGGGGCGCACCCGTGGTCGCGCGCATCGCCAAGTCGATCGGCGCGCTCACGATCGGCGTGGTCACCAAGCCGTTCGGTTTCGAGGGCAAGCGCCGCTCTGCACAGGCCGAGATCGGCGTGAGCAGCCTCAAGAGCGAGGTCGACACCCTCATCGTCGTCCCCAACGATCGACTGCTCGAGATCAGCGACCGCGGGATGAGCATGCTCGAGGCCTTCTCCACCGCCGACCAGGTCCTCCTCGCGGGTGTGCAGGGCATCACCGACCTGATCACGACGCCCGGACTCATCAACCTCGACTTCGCCGACGTCAAGTCGGTCATGTCCGGCGCCGGGTCCGCGCTCATGGGCATCGGTGCCAGCCGTGGCGCCGACCGGGCCATCAAGGCTGCGGAGCTCGCCGTCGCATCCCCTCTGCTCGAGGCGAGCATCGACGGTGCCCACGGTGTGCTGCTCTCGATCCAGGGCGGCTCGAACCTCGGCATCTTCGAGATCAACGACGCTGCACGGCTGGTGCAGGAGGCGGTGCACCCGGAGGCGAACATCATCTTCGGCGCCGTCATCGACGACACCCTCGGCGACGAGGTGCGGGTCACTGTCATCGCGGCTGGATTCGACGGGGGCGAGCCGACCACGCGCCCGCAGAAGGAGCGTCGCACCAACTTCGTCGAGGCCCAGGTCCCGGTCGCCGTCGGCGCGCAGAGCGCGGGAGCGGAGAGCGATGGAGGCTGGTCGGCCGAGCCCGACCTCCCGATGACGCAGCCCGTGGCACCCGTCGATCGCGACTTCGATGACGACGACGATCTCGATGTGCCCGATTTCTTGAAGTAGGTGAGCCTCTCCACCCGACTGGCGGAGGTCGATGCGCGCATCGCCGACGCCGCCCGCGCCGC
>JBDSKH010000115.1:0-16516 GCA_039917005.1 Pseudolysinimonas sp. | reverse complement strand
CGGTGAACCCGCGACCGCGGGGGAGAAGGTGGGTGCTCGACAACTCAGTCGAGAACGCCCGGGCGAACCGGGGACGCATCGCGGCGAGCGCGTGCTGCTCATCCGATGCCTGGCGGTCGCGCATCAGGATGATCACCTGACCGCCCGTCGAGGTGAGGGACCGGATGCGGGCCATCGTGCGGGCCCGGCCCACCTTCATCACTTCGGCGGACGGCCAATAGATGGCGTAGGTCATAGCGAGGTCGCTCATGCGTTCACCAGCCCGCGCCCTAGGCGTCGGGCGACGAGGTAGTTGATCTCCCGGAATCCGCCCAGGTCGTCGTAGAGCACCCAACCCAGCCGCAGAGTGTTCCAGGGAGTCGGGAACCAGCGCGCCGCCGGCCAGCTAAGGGGGTCAGCGAACGACGGGACAGACCATCCCTGCGCGAGCGCATCGGCGGGGTTCTCTGTTCTCCACCCGTGGCATCCGGTCGTGCCGGATCCGCCAAGGCACTGCAGGTTGCCCGCTGTGGTGAGCCCGCCCTGGCCGCGGGGCTTCCGGTGGTCGCGGTTCGTCGGGCCGCAATAGCGCAGGCACCTCTGGCAGATGTCACCGTCACGCTTCGTTGCGAGGGCGTAGGCCTCCCTCTCCTCGGTGGGTGTCGGCTTCTGGGTCTTCGGTTCGATCACGCGACGCGCTCCAGCTCGTTGCCTAGCGACTCGACGACCGCGGCGATGAGATCGCGGGCGGCGGGTGGCGTTACCGCGTTGCCCGCCAGGCGCACCTGCTCACGCTTGGTGCCCAGCAGGACGTAATCGGCACCGAAGGCCATGCCGCGCTTGATCTCGTCTGGCGTGAGCATGCGGAACTCGCAGTCGTCAACTTCGAGGCTGAGGGGTTCCGGCGAGTCGAGGAGCGACTGGTGCCCGCTCGTCGTAACCGTGCGCATGACCTCGTCGCCCGGGGTGCTCATCTGACCCTGGTCTCCGCGGGCAGTGTTGTTGCGCATCAGGAGCGCGTGGTGGTTCCCGTTGGCGGAGACGGTGTCGATCGGATGCGTGGCGGGCTTCGTCACGCCGTGATTGCGCAGCGGCACGACGAGGGCCTGGGACACAGTGCCAGCGACGACAGTCTTCATCGGATCCCGAGCGGGCGCCGCGGTGCCGTTCGTGCGCAGCGGCACCAACAGGCCGTCGCGGTCCACGGCCGTCACCGTGTTCAGGGCGTCGTCGGTCGTGCGTGCAACGCCGCGGCCGTAGTACGGCATGAGGAGTCCCGTCTCGTTGCGCGTCGACATTGTTCGCATCGGCTCCACCGCGGTGCGGGCCGACTTACCTTCGCGGCCCTCGACGGGCACGAGCAGAGAAGCGTGCGTGCCACCCGCGACCTGTGTCGGGAGCACGTCCGATGCGAGCGATGACCGGGACTGGTCCGCGCCAGACATGTTGTTGACGACCAGCGCTTTCGACTCCGACGTGTGGAGGGTGCGCATCACCTCATCTGTCGGCCAAGCGCGGACGTAGCCGTTCGGATCCCCGTGGGCATAGTGCTTCGGATCAGTCGAGTCGTAGGCGTTTCCCGCGGCCTCGATCAGCAGCGGGCGCCAGTACCGCTCGATGCCACGGCGGATCCGCTCCCGCGTCTTGTCAGCGAGAGGCTTCTCACGGTCACCGATGCGCTGCCCGCGGAGATCCCAGTCGATGACCGACGCGGCCGGAAGCCAGCCGGGCTCGAGGATGCGTCCCCGGCACTCCACCTTCGGGCATCGATAGACGTACTGGGCGCGGTATCGGCCCCACCGCTCGGCCTTCTTGAATACCTGCTCGGCGAGGACCTCGCCGTGCTCGTGGCAAAAGGCCCACGGGCGGGTCCATTTCGCCAGGTCCGGGCGGCGGTTGCCCCGACGCCAGAACACGACGTACATGCGGTCGCGTGACTGCGGCGCGGGCAGGCCCATGGCCTGGGCGTGCATCGAGTTCAGCCAGACGGTCTCGTGCTCGTAGCCGAGCAGTTCCATCGCCAGGAGCCACGCGGGGAACTGAATCCATTTCGCGGCGTCGACGACGTTCTCGACGATGACCGAGTCGTACTGGTGGTGCTCGGCGAAGCGGGGGACGTCCCACATCGTGGCGCGCGAGCGCTCTGCAGCCTCGTCAGGGAGGGGGCGGTCGCCGAACAGGTCGAATTCGCCCTGCGTGCTGCCACGCTTGATGCCCTTCGCCTGGCTGTGATTCGTGCACTCCGGTGACGCCCAGAGGATGTCAGTCCGCGGGTACCGGCGGGGATCGACCTGGGAGATGTCGGCGATGTCGTGGTCGGTGTCCGGGTGGTTGTGGTTATGCGTGTCGATCGCGAGCTTCCAATGGTTCGCCGCCATGCGGACCCGGACGCCGGGGATCTGGATCGCGCCAGAGCTCGAGCCGCCCGCGCCGCAGAAGAGGTCCGTGATGGTGACCCCGCTCACGCTTCGACCTCGGCGGCCTCGAGCGCTGCAAAGTCGATCTGCTCGGGGTCCGTCAGTTCGCGGTCGACCGCGGCCATGTTGCGCTGCGCCTGGACGAAATAGGAGGGCTTCAGTTCGATCCCGATCCCGAAGCGCCCCTGACGCACCGCCTCGAACACTTCGGATCCAACGCCCATGAACGGGGTCAGCACCCGCTCGCCCGGCAGCGTGCGGAGCTGGAGGTAGCGGCCGATGACATCGAGCTGCAGCGGGGTGGACGTGCTTCTCGTCCTCCTCGTCCTTGGCGTCACGGAACGGCAGCACCCGATCGATGCGGATGTCGTCCCACACCGAGGAGGCGTAGCGCCTCCAGATCCAGTGCGAGTACCGGTTCGAGGTCTGCTTGCCCTCCCAGCCGCGGTACTGCGACAGCTCGGCGGGAACGGGTATCGATCCGGCGTAGTCGTGCAGACCGGTCGGGTGGATGATCGGTTCGGCCGATGCGCCCCGCTTGCGGAAGATGAGCAGTTCGTCGGCCGATGCAACTCCGGCGTACGCGGCGTCATCGACGATCGTCTTGTGGGCCAGGTTCTTCGCCATCGTCCGGTTGCGGACCGCGAGCGGTTCCTTCCAGATGGCGTGCCGTGCGATGAAGTCGAAGCCGCGGGACTGGTGCATCCGGATGACGTCACCAGGGAAGTCGTCGAGCGAGTCCTTTCCGGAATTGCCCGAAGGCACCGCGGCCGCGTGCACCGCGACGGTACGGCCAGGCATCATCACGCGCTCGATCTCGTCGATGACGAGTCCGTAGTGGGTTGCAAATTCCGTCGCCGAGCGTGCGTTCGATAGGTCGCGGTCAGACGAGGAGTAGCGGTACAGCCCGGTGAACGGCGGCGAGTAGATGCAGCCGTGGATGGACTCGCTCGGGATCACCCGCAGAACGTCCATGCAGTCCGCGTTGTAGATCGCGAAGCGGTCGGTGATCTCCTGGTTCAGGACGCCAGCCATGCGGGCACCTCGATCTTCCCGTCGTAGACATAAGGCTCGACGGTGCGAGCGGAGTTCATGTGGGCGACCAGCTCCGAGAACATGACGTCGGCCTGGCGGCCTTTGCGCTGGAGGTTCGCGAGCATGTTGCGCCCGCCCTCACTGATGACGAGGTCGACGGTCACCGGGCGCTGCTGGCCGAAGCGCCAAGACCGGCGGACGGCCTGGTAATACTGCTCATACGAGTGGGTGGGGAAGTAGGTCATTCGGTTGCAGTGCTGCCAATTCAGGCCCCACGCGCCGATCGACGGCTTCGTGACAAGCACGCGGACGTCTCCGCGGGAGAACGCGGCGAGCTTCTCTTCCTTGGCTTCGGGCGAGTCGGATCCGGTGACCTCGACCGCGCCGTCGATGAGGCGGGCGAGCAGCTCGGACTCGTCGTTGAGCTGGCACCACGACACGGCGGTGTCGGCGCGCTCTAGCAGCTCGGCGGCCGCCTCGCAACGCTCGACCAAGGTGCGGCGGGATTCCTCTCGCTCCTCGTGCAGGCCGACCGCCGGCATGTCGAAGAGCGTGTCGGGACGCGACGTCCGTGCCTCCACGACGGTCTCCAGCTCGAGCAGCTCGGGCAGCACGAATCCGTCGTCGGAGAACCCGTAGTCCGAGGGCCTCCGAATCGCGCGCGCCCACGAGGACACCCAGCGCCAGAACGGCTCGCCCGCGTGCCCCTTCAAGCGGAACCCGGCCGAACGGCCACCCGCGGCGAAGCTGCTGCGCGCCGTAGCCGTGCGGTTGTCGTTAACGAAGAACCGCGTGAGCATGTCCATATAGCCCAGTGCGCCGAGGGCCTCGGACGAAGTCCCGAGCTCCATCCAATCGTTGGGCGCTGCTGTCGCCGTGCCCAGGAGCCGGTACTGGATCCGGCGCATGAACTCGGTCACGGCCGCACGCGTCTCGCCCTCGAACGACTTGATCGCAGACGACTCGTCGCAGACGACACCGGCGAAGTCGTCGAAGTCGAACTTGCCGAGTTGCTCGTAGTTCGTCACCGTGATGGGCGCCGAGACCTTCCCGTCGCGGGAGAGCGCGGCCTCATGCCCGAACTTCTCCGCCTCGCTAACGATCTGGAACCCGACCGCGAGAGGCGTGAGCAGGAGCACCGGCTTGCCTGTGTGCTCGTGCACGTTCTGTGCCCAGGCGAGTTCCATTGGGGTCTTGCCGAGGCCGCAGTCGGCGAAGATCGCAGCACGACCCTTCCGTAGCGTCCAGTCGAGCAGGGCTGCCTGGAATCCGAACAGGTGCTCCGGCACAACGATCGGCTCGAACCCTCCGTCGTCGGAGAGCTGCGCGCGGTCGGCAAGGAAGTCCTCGTATCTCACGCTGCGACCTCCGCCAGGATCCGTTCGGCGAGCGCTACCGGCGCGTGCTGGAGCCCGAGCATGCCGCGCCACGGGATGCTCTTGGCCAGAGGTCGCGGGTTGGCGAGTTTCAGATGCCAGGAGCCGGGCTCAGCCCATTCCGAGCAGGGTGTGGGGATCAGGCCGTGGACGCAATCGGCCGCCCGGTGCACATCGACGAGGTCGACGACGCCGAGGATTGCGCCGAGTCCCTCGGGGAGGGTGAAGAGCGGGAGGTACCCGGTGATCGTCGAGATGGCCTTCGCGGCCTCGAAGTGTTGGTCCGCTGGCAGTTCGTTCGCTGCGGCGTGGATTGCCACGGGGCCGCGGTACTTTCCTGCGAGGTTGCGCGAACGGTTCTCGACGTCCTTGCCCCCATGCACGATCGCCCATGCCCACGGCTGGCGCACCGTCAGGATGCGGAGCTCACGCATGCGCCTGCTCCAGTTCGGTGTCGACGTCACGGGTCTCGAACCAGACGCGGGTGATCAGGGTCGTGATGCCGAGCCCGGCGTACTCTGGGCCTGCTGCGGGCGAGCGCTCTTCCCAGCCGTTGCGGTAGGGCTTGCGCTCGATGCCGTCGTTCGCGTCGAACACCTCGGCGAGCGCTTGCTCGGGTGTGGACCATCCGCCGAGGTCGGGGCGGACGATGGTGTCGCCGATGGCTTCCGCGCCATGGACGATGTAGGCGTGTTCCTGGATCATCACCATGGTCATGAGCGGGCTCCCGCGAGCGCGGTCTCGAACTCGGTGGGGAGGATGACGTTGTCGAGTCGGGCCGCGAAGTAGCGTGCGACGAGGACGGTCGGGTGGCCCGCGATGCCGGTGCCGATCTTTGTGACCAGGAACGTGAGGTCCGGGCGTGTGGCCGCGAACTTCAGGAAGCGTGCGACTGCCTGCCCGAGTTCGTCGAGAGAGCCCATGGTCGGGATGGCGTAGCTGTCGCCTTGCAGTCCCTCGCCTTGGCCCCAGCTCGCGCCGAAGTTCTGATGCGCGACCGCTGCTGCGCCGCCGGCATGGATGCCTTCGGTGTTGCTGCCGAACACGAACACCTGGCCCGGTTCGAGTTCCGTGATTATGTCGGGGGTGTTCATGCCTTCGCGACCTTCCCGCCGCGGAGCGTGTAGAGCACGTCCTCTTTGATCTGGTCACCATCGACGAGGACGGCCTGCACGCCGAGGATGTGCCATTGGGCGTCGCGCTCTGTGAGCACGATCCAGCAGCCCTTCTTCCCGCCGGCTTTGCCGCCTCTGCCGGTCGCGATCGCGACCGATTCCTCACCGTCGACTTTCGACTGCCCTTCGAGGCCTGTCGTGAGTGACGCCGAGCGGTCGCCCGTGGCCGATGACGCCGAGCGGTCGCCCGTGGCCGATGACGCCGAGCGGTAGCCCGTGGCCGATGACGCCGAGCGGTCGCCCGTGGCCGATGACGCCGACTGGTAGCCCGTGGCCGATGACGCCGAGCGGTCCTTGTCAGTGTGGGATCCGGGCTCCTTCTCCTTCTTCACGTTGGAGAGCACGAACTCGATGTGCGCCTTCACCAGCCCCGGAATGCCAACCTCGGCCCCGATCGTGATCTTCCGACCAGCGACCTTCGAGTCACCGTCCGTCTTCGGGTCGACACCCTCGAGCTCCACCTCCCGATAGACCGAAGTTCCGGGCGGGTAGTAGTTGAACACCTCCAGCGGATTCGTCACCGCATGGAACCCGCCACGACACAGCTCCACCGCACCGACGTGCTCGAACACGCCACCCTCCGCGAACTGGAACCCACGACACGTCAGATCCGGGTTGAACCCCTTGATCCCGCGGACGGTCTCGTCAGCCTTCTTCGCCTTGCCGGTCATGCCAAATCTCCTTCGGATCCAGGAAGCGCCGACTGCGGACGCAGCGGCTCAGTGGGAGCGCTCGCTGCGGCGGGTGCCGCGGAGGCGGTCGGGTTCTTGATCCGGAGCTGCGCCCTCAGGCTCTTTGCCTCCGCGCGGGACTCGGCGAGCTTCTTCTTCGAACGGTTCAGCGGGGAGTTCACCCGGTTGTTCCGGGTGCTCGTGAGCGCTGCGACGATCTCTGTGGCTGCGAGCAGCAGGACGGGCATGGCGGCCTTGATCCAGGCGCCGGCGAGGCCCTCGGTCGTGTCGATGCCGACAGTCGTGTAGATGTACAGCCAGTTCATCGATGCGGAGAACAGGACCAGCACGAGGGTGATGACGACGCACGCGATCGTGGCGGCGATCGCGCCGCGGCGACGAAGCGCCAGAGTCGCGAGCGCGGTGCCGAAGAGGAACACGTCGACTGCGACCGGGAGTGTCCAGAGCAGCGGGGCGGGCACGATCCAGTGCGCGGCGTGCAGGAGACCGTCGATCGAGGCCACACCGGCGGAGACCACTGCGCCGAGCAGCAGTGCGACGACGATCCAGTGGACCACAATGTGGTCGGAGTTCCAGGTCGCTCCAGCGCCTGTGCGGCGCGAGCGGGCGACGGCACGCTTCGTGCGCCGCGTGGTCGTGTCGGTCATGGGGTCGTGGTCCTTCCGTTGGTCTGGTTCTCGATGTAGGCGATGACGTCGCACCAGTCGGGGCGGCATTCGGTCGGGCGGTCGTTGGTCATGCGGCCTGCTTCACCCGCTCGGTGTTCATCCACCGGCGACGCTCGGTCGGGGAGAGGACCGAGATGCAGGACTTGCAGAGGTTCAGAGGTGCGCTCAGGAGGCGGACCGTTCGGTCGCATCCGCAGCGGTCGCAAGGCTTGATCGAGACGCTCACGACGCCGCCCTCTCGGTGGAGTCCTCCATCGACGTCGACAGCTCCACAACGGGGCGCGGAGCCGCCGGCGGATCGGGGTCGTACTCGGGCACCCTGATCCGCTCCACCGTGTACGGGGCGACGATGAGGTGTGCGAGGTGGTAGCCGAGCGGGGCGATGTGCGCGAACGGGACGCCGAGCGAGCCGCCAGAGACGCCGGAGTCCTCGACCTTTCCCGTCCAGGTCTCCACGCCAGTCGGCACCCGCACCAGGACCGTCTCGCCCTTCCTCAGCTCGGTCAGCGGCACGGACTTCGCCATCAGAACCACCACCCCAACAAGAGGATCGCCAGCACGGCGACGAGAAGCATCGCGATGCCCATCCGCCACGGGACGGGAAGCCCGCGCCGACCGGTCACGAGAGGACCGCCGCGACTTCGACTGCAAGGATCCCGACGAGCAAGACCAACGCCATCGTCAAGAGAACGCGGGGGTCTTCACGCCAACGCGCGCGCCGCTGTCCCGGCTCGGCGGTCATTCGGCACCGTTCCCGATGTCACGAGCGGCAGGACCGACCTCGTCGCTCGTGTCGTAGATCGAGGCCAGCACGACCGCGCCGCAGGTCACGAGCGACCACAGGCCACAGAACGCAGGGAACGGGAGCACCCGCGCGGACACGAGCACGAGCACCGTCACCACGACGGAGCCGATCAACAGCGGCAGCCGCCGCTGAAGCACGTAGGCCAGAAACGCCCCGATCACGAGATCGCCTCCCATCGCTGCGAGTCGCCGCCGTGGTCGGACGTGCCCAGGCCGACAGCAAGCTGCACACGAGGAGTGATGCGCCTCTGCGTGCGCAAGTTCCGGTCGCGCGCCATCTCGGCACGGGCGGTGCGAATCCGCTGCGGGGTGCGCGGCGGATTCGACTGGTCGTCGAGGTACGCCTCGGCGAGCGCGTCGTCGGTCATCGGGCCGCGGGTGAGGAGGATGCGGTAGATCGCGTCCTTCAGCGTCTCGTTATCGGCTCGCGTGATGTTCGAGGCGGCGCGCCAGGAGGTGTCGGGATCGTTCGAGCGGACGCGGGATTCGAGGTCTGCTGGGTCGTCGAACAGCCGCAGTTCGTGACCGGGCACGGTAATGGTCATCGGTTGGCTCCTTCGAGTTCGCGCCGAATGTCAGCGACCCGGTCCTCGTTCGGGTTGTCGATCTTCCAGCTGTCGTGGAGACGCTCGGCGACGGGAACCATGGCACTCCGAAGGCCGAATCGCTCGAGAGCCGCGGCGGTTCCGAAGTACGTCCGGTGCAATGTCAATGCCTTCTCGACGACCGTGAGTGACTGGTCGGTCAGGACCGCCATGTCCCGATCGGTGTAGTCCAGGTACCGGCGGTCTGCCGTGGGCAGGGTGATCTCCTGCTGACGAAGACCGAACTTTGATTCCGATCCGTTTGCCACCCGGAAGTCGCGGCTCCGGGTCGACGTGCAGACGATGCAGTACGAGTGCCAGGTGCGCGTCGCTGACCGCCACAAGTACATGTCCCCGGGCTGGAGTTCCCCGCACGACCGGCATGTCTTCGCGATCAACGGGCGACCGGCCACGGCTGTCGGCTTGGCGTGGTAGCCACGGCCTCTTGTGGGCGCTCCGATCTGCAACCGGCGTGCTCGAACGGCCTCGTATGTTCTACCCGAGAGACGCTCGGTCAACTGCTTGGCAGTCAGATCAGCGCTGGCCATGATCAGCGCGTCTTCATCTTCAGACCAAGGCTCGGGACCGACGAGTACGCGCCCCTCACGCATGCGTCGGCGGGCGTAATAGATCTGGCCCACGGATACACCCAGTTCGTCGGCGGCTGCTGCCGCAGCCAGGTGAAGCGTGTCCTCGACCTGACCGTAAAAGTCGTCTGTCTTTCGAGCCATCTGCTTCCTCCTCAAGCAAGCGGTCAAGGTCTGGGCGGCCGACCGGGGGAGGCCGGCCGCCCCTTCGCGGGGCTATGCGGTCTGCCGGATGTCCTCGGGCAGGGAAGCGATATAGGCGCGGACGTCGACGAGGCGGAACTTCATCCACTTGCCGCCGTCCTTGACGGGGGTGAGCTTGCCCAGCCGCACGAGTTCTCCGACTCCCCACTCGGACGTGGAGAGCAGATAGGCGACGTGCTTCTTTGTGAGCAGCTCGGGCGGGAACGCCAACACCTCGTTCATGCGGCCACGGCCGTCTCGGGTGCGAGCGTCGAAACCGGAACTGCGAAGTGGAGAGCGAGGTCGTGAACCTCGTCGAGCGTGAAGGCCACGTCGCCACGGACCTTGCGCTGCGCGGTCTGAACGCCGCAGCCCAGCACGTCGGCGAGCGCCGCCGCGGACATCTTTCGGGCACCCATCTCGCGGCGCACCTGCACGGCCACGACAGCGCTGTACCTGACCGACTCCTCAGCGCCGCGCGCCCCGAGTGCGGCAGGCGTTTCTGCTGTGCTCATGGTTTCCACCTCCCAGATCGATCTCCGACCCCTGGGTGGGGGGGTCTGGCGGAACCGATGGGGAGAGTATGCGCGCCGTAAGACGCAAAAGCAAGCGGGAAGACGCGTTCGGCGTGTCGCGTTAGGCGCGAGGCGTCATTCATAGACGCGTTACGTCCATTTCTGCTACGTTTTGCGCGTGCCTAGAACAGCGCAGCCAGAGCCTGGCAAGTACGCGCGAGCGGTCGCCGCCGAGATCAAGTCGGAGATCGGTCGGCGTTCCATCTCGCGCCGCGAACTCGCTCGGCGAGCAGGCCTGTCGGAGCCGTACCTACGTGACCGGCTCAACGATCAATACGCGCTGACCATCAACGACGTCGCGGCCATCTGTGAGGTCCTCGACCTAGACCCGAGCTGGCTCCTGCAGAAGGCAGAGCTTTGGCTGAGCGCAACTCCCGGTCAGAGGCGCTCGCACGAGGAGCTCGTGGCCGAGTTGCGAGAGCGAGAATTCCACGAGGCTGGCTCCAACGTCACCGCGTTCCCGGATGTCGGAGGTTCGAAGGACGCTGACGATCTGCAAAGGGCAGCCCTCGACGACGTCGCCGCTTCTACGGATAAGTCGTCGGTCGATCCGGACAGATGAGCACCATGACGATCGCATACGAAACGCACGAGAGCACCACCACCACCGCCTACATGTTCGGGCGCGACAGCTATTACGATGGGCCCTGCGCCCGCGTCTACGATCCGTGGGAGCATGCAGCCGGCGTCGGCGTCCCAATCGTATATCGCACGGACCTGCCGGATCCGGAGATGGTGGCCTGCTACTCGGAGCTCCACCGGGCGATCTTCGTCCGCCCCAACCTCCACCAGGCCGTCGAGCGCTGCGCCGTCGCGCACGAGCTCGTGCACTGGGAGAATGGCGACGTCGGCCAGAATGTCGCACAGGAGCGACGAGCCGACCGCATCGCTGCGAGACGTCTCGTCATGCCACGGCAAGTCGCGCGCCTCGCCGACGAGACCAACGACCTCGGCCGCATGGCACTTACGATCGAAGTGACCGAGCACATCATGGCGGTCTTCATGCGCGAGTTCGCCGCCTCGGCCGCCTAGCTGGCGATCGCGGGCAGCTCGAGCGCTTCGGCGAAGCGAGCCCCAACACCGGCCATCGCCTCGACAGCGGCCGCGGACGACACGTGGTGGTATCCCTCTGTCGTGCGCTCGGCCTGATGGCCGACGATCTCGCCGATCACCTTCAGCGGCACTCCGAGTTCGATGAGGACGGTGACTGTCGTGTGCCGGGCGGTATGCGAAGTCGGCACGTCGATCGCCTCCTCCTCGCGGTGTCGCGGAGCGAGTGCCTGATCAGCGGTGATCAGCCCGCCTCGCTGCATCACGTCTCGCCATGCCTGCTCGTCATCGGCGGCGAGGATCGGGGATCCATCCTCGTTGCGCCAGATCAGACCGTACGGGTTCGGCCGGTCGCCAGTGACGACGAGGTAGCGGCGAAGCGCCTCCACCAGCGGCGGCACGAGCGGCACGGTCCGCGCGCGGCCGCTCTTCGGAGGCACGAGGCAGAGCCGTCCCTTCAGGTGGCGGTATTTGAATCCGAGCGGGACCTTCAGACGCGCTTGGGGACACGCTGCTCCCTGCTTCTTCCCACACGGCCAGCGGCCGGCGTCGGGTTCACCGCACCCGTGCTCAGAGGCGATCTCGTCAAGCGTCCATCGGACGTGATACACGCCCTTGTCGAGATCGAGGTCGGCGATCTGCGCACCAGTCCGCTCGCTCTGGCGGAGGCCTTCGAGGATCGCCATCCACCAGCGTGTCCCGTCGAGCTCGGCGGCCGAGGTGCGCAAGATCACCATCGCCTCGTCGTGGGTAAGGGCGCGCCGCTCGATCGGCGCGGCGCTCGGAGCGTCGACGTCCTTCGCGACGTTCTTCGCGATCATGCCCTCGCGTCGCGCTTCCTCGATCAGACCGGAGAGGACGTTGTACGCCTTCAATGCGGTGGACGGCGAGCGCCCTGCAGCGATGATGGCTTGGCTCACGGCGCGGACGTCGGATGGCTTCAGGGTCGCGACGCGGCGGTGGCCGAGCACAGGCACGATCCAGGCGCGCACGATCGACTCGTACGCCGCGAGACCGTTCGGCTTCATCCGGGGCTGGCACACCTCGCGCAGCCACCGCCACGCCCACGTCTCGACGCTGGTCTGTTTATCGAGAGGGGCACCGTGTTCCTTGATCTCGTCTCGCAGCGCGTCGAGCTTCTCGCGGGCGCCGACCTGCGTGCGGCTCGTCACCGAGCGCTGCTTGCGCTTTCCATCAGGCCCGAAGCCGACGTCGATGACGCCCTTCCACAGCTTGCGCGAGGCGACGTAGTAGAGAGCGCCGTCACCGTTCGACCTTTTCTTGGGCATGCTCGCCTCCAACCCTCGCGGTGTACACATCAGTGCACACATGCAACCATAAGCCTTGCGTTTGTGGTTATCGAAGTCGATTCCACCGACACCCCAATGATTACAAGGGATTCGGGCGTGATCTGGGCCCTGACGGCCATGCCTGGAGGATACGCCTTGTTCCGTCCTAAGGAAAGGGTTGGGGGTTCGAGTCCCTCCAGGGGCACTCAGGAAAAAGCCTGATCAGTGGCGCTATTTGTCGCAGACAGCATCGGCCCTACCTGTCGATCAGGCCACCTGGAGCGTCATTACAAACCGGGAACAGCAGGGTCCACCCGATCCGCGTCGGGGCGTGCCATGGAATGCTCGAACCATGAACAAGCGGGTACTGGCCGTCGGCGTCACCGTCGCCGTGCTGATCGTAGGAGGACTCACCGCCTACGCGCTGACCCGCCCTGCCGAACCTACGGGACTTGTGCAAGCCGAGGCGTCGCCCAGCGTGGCTCCTGCAACCGAGGGTGCTGACCCCACCACCTCGCCCTCGTCCGGGCCGGCAACGGCGGGCACCTACATCGACTACGACGGTGCAGCGGTCGCCAACGCCGAGGGCACCGTGGTGTTGTTGTTCTTCTACGCGCCGTGGTGCCCGCAGTGCCGATCTATCGAGTCAGACATTCTCGCGGAGGGTGTGCATGCGGGGGTGACCATCGTCAAGGTCGACTACGACAGCCACCAAGATCTGCGGCAGCAGTACGGCGTCACACTTCAGACCACATTCGTGGAGGTCGACGGCAGCGGCACCGCATTGCAAAAGTATGTCGCCTACGAAGATCCGCATCTGAGTGCCGTCGTCGCTGCGATGCTGTAGGAAACAATGCCGGGCCTGCTTCTGCTGTCGTTCGTCGCCGGCGTGCTGACTGTCGCAGCACCGTGCGTGCTGCCGCTGCTGCCAGTCATCGTCGGCGGATCAATCGTTCGGTCGAATGCTCGCGCAGATGTGGCCGAGCAGCAGTGGTACCGGCCAGTGGTCATCGCAGCGAGCCTCGCCGTATCCGTCGTCGTCTTCACGCTGCTTCTCAAAGCGACCACGGCACTTCTCGGCGTCCCGCAAACCGTGTGGTCAATCATCGCCGGTGGGGTCGTACTGCTCTTCGGAATCACGCTCGTCTTTCCGACTCTGTGGGAGCGGGTGATGACCGCGACCGGACTACAGAACCGCGCAAACCGGGCGCTCGACAGCTCGCACTCACGTTCAGGACTAGGAGGCGACATCCTGCTCGGCGCGGCGCTGGGGCCTACTTTCAGCAGTTGCTCCCCGACCTATGCGCTCATCGTCGCGGCCGTGCTGCCCGTTTCGTTCGGCGAGGGGTTGGTGTACATCGTGCTCTACGCGATCGGACTTGCCGTCACCCTGCTCCTCGTCGCGTTCCTCGGCCGGGGATTCGCCCGCCGACTCGGCCTGCTCTCCAACCCGAAGGGATGGTTCCGGCGCGTCGTCGGCATTCTGCTCGTTGTTGTCGGACTGGCAGTCATTTTGGGGCTCGATAGGGAGTTTCAAGCCTTCGTCCTCGAGCAGGGCTGGTACGACCCCATCCAGAAATTCGAAGAAGGCATCACCGGATAGGCCGACAAAGGCACCCTTTGACGCAAGCGTGAAGCGGAAGCGTAGCCTGAGCAAGGAGGAACCACATGGTCAGGCTGTTCAGACGGTTCTTTGTGGAAGGCACTGTCGTAGCGGGGCTCGCCGCAGTTGCGGTTGCCGTGACTGCCGCCGTGACGTCCTCACAATTGTGGTGGCTCGGCGTACCGCTCGCGTGGCTTCCGGTGCTCGGCTACTTCGGGTACCTGTTGCTCGCGCGCCCATCGACCCACACGCGCAACCTGTGGCCGCTGTACGCCGTCGCTCTCGTCGGCGTTGCACTCGCCGTTCCTGCGGGGGCGGTCGCGGTCGTGGTAGCCCTGCCCGGGCTTGCGGCGATCCTGATCTACAGCTACCTTTACTCGCGCCAGCACACGCCGGTCGATGGTCTGAAGGTGAACGATCCGCTTCCGGACTTTCCGCTCCAACGCACGGATGGCACGGCGACGTCGAGTGCTGATCTCACGGACCGGCCCTACGTAATCATGTTCTACCGAGGCAACTGGTGCCCGTTCTGCATGGTGCAGGTGCGCGAGCTCGCCGAGCAGTACCGCGAGCTCGAACGGCGGGGCGTCGGCGTCGCGCTGATTAGCGCGCAGCGCGCGGCAGACACGGCAGCGCTGGCCACCAAGTTTGAGATTCCGATGCAGTTCTACGTAGATGCCGACGGGGCTGCCGCTCGAGCCCTCGACCTCGTGCAAGTGGGCGGAACGCCGGCTATCTACTCGGCCGGCACCAACGGCGACACGACAGTTCCCACCGTCATCATCACCGATGGCCAGGGAAAGGTGCTCTGGGTCGACAGCTCAGACAACCACCGCATCCGCCCGGAACCTGCTGCCTTCTTCGAGATCCTGGACCGCGCCGGCATACTCGCCCATTAGCCAGATCTCGCCACGAATCTGTGCCGACCCAGTCCTCCCCGCGCTCCACCTCGACTTGTGGCTATCAGCTCACGCGGGTTCGTCGCAGTGGTGGAACCGCTCAGGAGCAGGGAAACCACGCCGCGACAGCGTCGGCCCGTTGGCGATGCTCGACGAATCTCGCGCGTACCTCGTCGATCGCGTCCTTGAGCGGAAACAGTTCACGGGACACCAACTGGTCTTCATGGTCAGCCGCAATAGGGTGCCAGTAGACCCCTTCAGCGGTGATCGTGACCTCTGGGATGAGCGACTCAACTGTCAGCTCGATACCTGTTTCGGATACGCCTCGGTGGGCTAACGCACGGATGACCTGATCTTCTCGAGCAATCGAGATCGTGTCGAGGAAGTCATGGAACGGCTCCAACTGGTGCATCTGCTCAGCCGGCAGGGTCGCCGCGACCTTGACCCGGAAGCCTTCCTCGTGCGCGATTCGGATGCCATCGACTGCGCGCTCCCATGATCGCTTGCCGCGGTGGCTGTCGTGAATCTCGGGGGTGGCCGAGTCCAAACTGATCTGAAGGGTCAGCCGGTCGCGGTCCATTCGACGAAGACGTTCGAGCCGCTGGCCCTTGAACAGCATCCCGTTCGTCAGCAGCGTCGTCGGAAGTTGTGACGTGCAAGCCTCAACCACCTCGTCGAGGTCTGGCAGAAGGAATGGCTCGCCGCCGGTGAGTATGAGTTCCGAAACCCCGGCCTCAACAGCCTCTGCCGCGAGTTGCCGCACGCGGTCAATCCCAAGCGCTCGGCGCTCGGTCTGTGGCGATGATCGCACGCAGCAGTAGTCACACGCGAGGTTGCAATCGAAGTTGGTATACATCCAGAGACGCGTACCTGGTACCTGGTCGGGGTCAAGATCAGCCAGCGGATCGGATGCCCGGCCCCGCCGTAGCACCGCGAACGAGTCGCCCAGCTCAACGAGTTGATTGCCGGTTCGTTGCGCCCACGCTGACACGGCTTCTGAGGCCAACGCGTGATCGGGGGTACCCCACGCGACCGTGAAGGTCGCGCCGGTGGCAACCGTACTTGCCTTCTCGACCAGGTCGAGGATGAGTGCGTGGTTCACCATCGCGGAGTGATCCCTTGGGCTTCTACGGCGTCAAAAAGGGACTGATACCCCTCGAGTTGAGGGAGCACCCACTGGCGCAGCCCTTCCATCTCGAGAATCGCACGGTGCGAGGGATTGGCCCAGTCCATGGCGAGCAGGCGATCTACCCAGGGCTGAACCCGTTCATCCGGCATGGTCTGAAGTGCGGTGAAGTTGCAGTGGCTGTAGGTGGGCGATTGCCAGAATACTTCGAAAGCACCCGGCATGAGTTCGTCGCGGCCGATGGCCTCCCACGTGTTGATTCCGATGGCGGCCGCATCGGCTCGCTCATCGAGAATCGCCCGCAGTGCGTCGAGTTCGCTGCGTCCGGTGTCGCCGTGCTTTCCGACGTCGCTGTCGAGCCGTAGCAGATCTACCGTTCCGTCGCCGAGCCCGGCCTTAGCCAGGAAATGGACCGGCAGGATAGCGGCCTGGGCGGAGTCCCGCGACCCCAGTGCCAGACGGCGCCCGCGCAGG
>JBDSKH010000114.1:0-3445 GCA_039917005.1 Pseudolysinimonas sp. | reverse complement strand
GATATTCGGGAGCATATTCGACATTATCGAATAACGTTCCAAAGAGGGACGCCGGCGCGCACCTCCCGGATCGATCTCGCACGTCGTGTAAAAGCGGCCCAGTTTGCTCAAAGGAGAACAAATGGATGAGAACAAGACGTGGCAGAAGCTCGCCGCGGAATTCCTGGGGACCGCGTTCCTGGTCTTCGTCGGCGTCGGATCCGTCCCCGCCACGTTGATCGTCAACGGTGACGCCCCCTTCACGATGGCCAGCCTCGGGTTCATCTCGCTGGCCTTCGGCACGATCGTCATCGCGACCGTGTACATCTTCGGATACATCTCCGGCAACCACATCAACCCGGCCGTCACGCTCGGGCTCGCCGTCACCGGCAAGTTCCCGTGGCGCCAGGTGCCCGGATACCTTCTCGCTCAGGTGCTGGGTGCGATCCTCGGATCGTTCGCGATCGTGGGCGTGCTCGGTCAGAAGGCCGTGGATGTCGGGCTCGGCGTCGCGTCGTACGGCGACATCTCGGTGTTCCAGGCCTTCACCGCCGAGTTCGTCGGCACCTTCATCCTGGTCTTCACGGTGTTCGGCGTGATCCACCGCAAGGCGTCGCCCGGCTTCGCCGGCATCGTCATCGGCCTGGTCGTGTTCGCGGCGATCATCCCCGTCGCACCCGCAACCGGCGCCTCCATCAACCCGGCACGCACCACCGGCCCGATGCTGGTGCTGCAGCTGCTCGGCGGCAACCCGCAGTGGGAGCAGTGGCCCGTCTACGTGCTCGCCGAGCTGGCCGCCGGTGTAGCCGCCGCGTTGATCTTCGGACTCATCTCGAAGACCACGATGGACAAGACCAGCCTCCGCGAAGCGCTCACCGAAGAGAAGGCCAAGGCATGAAGAAGCTCATCAACGACCCGAACAACGTCCTCGCAGACGCCCTCGTGGGTGTCGCGGCAGCACACCCCGAGCTCAAGGTGGATGCGGCGAATCGCATCATCTACCGCGCCACGCCCAAGGACAAGGGCAAAGTGGCTCTGATCTCGGGCGGCGGTGCCGGCCACGAGCCGCTGCACGGCGGGTTCGTCGGATTCGGGATGCTCGACGCGGCGTGCAACGGTGAGGTTTTCACCTCCCCGACGCCCGACCAGATGCAGGAGGCGACGAAGGTCGCCGATCGCGGGGCCGGCGTGCTGCACATCGTGAAGAACTACACCGGCGACGTGATGAACTTCGAGATGGCGGCCGAACTGGCCGCTTCCGAGTCGGACATCAAGGTCGAGACCGTCGTCACGAACGACGACGTCGCGGTTCAGGATTCCACCTGGACCGCCGGTCGTCGCGGTGTCGGCGTCACCGTCCTGCTCGAGAAGATCGTCGGCGCGGCCGCCGAGGAGGGCCGCGATCTCGCTGCCGTCACCGCGTTGGCGAAGAAGGTCAACGAAGCCGGTCGGTCGATGGGCATGGCGCTCACCAGCTGCACGGTGCCGGCGGCCGGGAAGCCGACATTCGAGATCGGCGACGACGAGATGGAGATCGGGGTCGGCATCCACGGCGAACCCGGCCGCCACCGCGTGCCGATCGCCCCCGCCTCCGAGATCGCGAAGCAGCTGGTCGAGCCGATCCTGGCCGACTTCGACGCCAAGGGACCGGCGATCGTCATGCTGAACGGTCTTGGCGGCTCTCCGCTGATCGAGCTGTACCTCATGTACGGCGAGGTCGCGAAGCTGCTGGAGAAGGGCGGCGTGAAGATCGCGCGCAACCTCGTCGGCAACTACATCACCTCCCTCGACATGGCAGGGTGTTCCGTGACAGTGCTGAAGGCCGACGACGAGCTTCTGAAGCTCTGGGACGCGCCCGTCAACACCTCCGGACTGCGATGGGGGATCTGAACCGATGAGTGACGGCACCATCTCCCTCGAACGTCTCACGGCGTGGCTCGGCAGGTTCGCCGAGCTCGTCACGGATCAGCGCGCGTACCTGACCGAGCTCGACTCGGCCATCGGCGACGCCGACCACGGAGCGAACATGGCGCGCGGTATGACCGCTGTGATGGAGAAGATCGGTGCCGGTACTCCCGCCGGCGCCGCCGATGAGCTGTTCAAGTCGGTCGGTATGACCCTCGTGACCAGCGTCGGCGGCGCCAGCGGGCCCCTCTATGGAACGTTCTTCCTGCGCATGGGCATGACCGCCGGCGCGGTGCCGTCCTTCGATGGTGGCTCGCTCGGCACTGCCCTGCGCGCGGGCCTCGAGGGCGTCGTCGCCCGCGGCAAGGCCGAGGCCGGCGACAAGACGATGTTCGACGCGATGGCGCCGGCACTCGACGCGTACGATGCGGCGATCTCTGGCGGCGGGACGGTTCAGGATGCCGCTGCCGCGGCCTTCGCGGCGGCCGAAGCAGGGCGCGATGCCACGGCGCCCCTCGTCGCCCGCAAGGGTCGCGCCAGCTACCTCGGAGAGCGAAGCGCCGGTCACCTCGACCCGGGCGCGACATCCACGGCCCTGCTCTTCCAGGCCCTGTCGGAGACGCTCTCCGGCACGACCACGCCGACCGGAGGCTGACCCGTGATCGGCATCGTCGTGGTGTCGCACAGCCAGAAGCTCGCGGAAGCGGCTTTCGAACTGGCGCGCGAGATGGTCCCCGGCTCTGCGCCGCACGTGGCTCTCGCCGCGGGTACCGGCGCCGGCGTGACGGGCACGGATGCGACCCGGGTCGCGGCGGCCATCACCGAAGTCGCCTCTCCCGACGGCGTCCTGGTGCTCATGGACCTCGGATCCGCCGTGCTGAGCGCCGAACTCGCGCTCGAGTTCGCCGGCGACGTCGGAGGCGAGGTGCGGTTGTCCAGCGCTCCCATCGTCGAAGGGCTGCTCGCGGCGGTCGTCCGCGCGGCAGGGGGTGCGACTCTCGACGAGGTGGATCGCGAGGCGCGCAACGCGCTGGCCGGCAAGGAGAGCCAGCTCGGGCATTCTGCCGCCGCCGATCCGGAACCGCCCGCAGAATCCGCGCCCGCCGGCGCCCTCGAAGAGCGCTTCGTCCTCCCCAACCCCGAAGGACTGCACGCGCGTCCCGCGTCGCTCATCGTTACGGCACTCGGCGGTCTCGACGCCAAGGTCACGGTGCGGACCGGCGAGAAGAAGCCGGTCGACGGCCGGAGTCCCATCGGGTTGATGGCCCTCGGCGCGAAGCAGGGCGAGGAGATCGTCGTCGCGGCGACGGGAGCCCAGGCCGCCGAGGCGCTCGCCGCGGTGCGTGAACTCGTCGCGTCGTCGTTCGGGGAGTAGACCCACCGCGCGAATCGATACCCCACCGAAACCCGGCGCACGTAGGCTGACTGTCGCGTCCACATCCGGACTTGTCGACTCTCAAGGGGAACACGATGCCCGCCGTCCGTCGCATCACCGCTGCCGCCGCCGTCGTCGCCGCCGCAGCTCTCGCTCTCACCGGGTGCCAGTTCTTGCCGAACACCG
>JBDSKH010000113.1:0-6179 GCA_039917005.1 Pseudolysinimonas sp. | reverse complement strand
CCCGCGATCATCATCGCGGCCGTCACGATCGCGGCTCGGTGGAAACCGGCGAGGTCGAGGTCGCCACCGATGAGGAAGGCGATCATCGCAATGACGATCAATCCGGCGACGCGAGAGACGGCGTTGTTCACGGCGGAAGCGATCCCCGACCTCTCGGTGCCGATCGACCCGAGGATCGCCGAGGTGAGCGGCGACACCGTCAGCGTAAGACCGATGCCGAAGATCAGTACGCCAGGCAGGACCTGCCACCAATAGTTGAAGTCTGCCCCGACCAGGAGGTACCACAGCGAGGCCAGCCCCATGATGATCGGCCCGATCGTCATGAACAGCCGTGGTCCGTACTTCCCTGACAGTGCTCCAACCCGAGAACTGAACAGGATCATGATGATCGTGACCGGGAGGAATGAGAGCCCGGCGAGGGTGGCGGTCAGGCCAGCACCCTCTTGCAGGTAGATCCCCACCGCGAAGCTGGTGAAGGCCAGCGCCCCGTAGATGAATGCGGTCGCGACATTGCCTGCCCAGAAGTTGCGGACGGCGAACAGCGAGAGAGGCATGATCGGATCCCGCGCAAATCTCTGCCGCACGATGAATCCGGCGAAGGCGAGGATCCCGAGGCCCATCGCCAGGAAGATCCCTGGGTGCCCCCACCCGAGATGCGGTGCCTCGATGAGCGCGAACACCGGTCCGCCCAGCCCCAGAACGCACAGCACCGCCCCGAGGTAGTCGATCGATATCCCCCCTCGGCGGGTGTCCTTGTGCCCCAACACGACGAGCAACCAGAGGGTGACCCCGATGGGGAGCACGTTGATCAAGAAAGCGAACCGCCACGAAAGATAGTCCACGGACAGCCCGCCGAGCAGCGGGCCGGCGATGAGAGCGACGCTCGTCATCCCGGTCCAGATGCCGATCGCCTTCCCCTGGGCAGCGCCGCGGAAATTGGACGTGATGAGCGCGAGGGAGCTCGGCACCAGAAGCGCTCCCGCGATCCCCTGCACGCCCCGTGCGACGATCAGCAGTTCTGGGTTGGGGGCGGCCGCGATCGCGATGGACGCCACGCCGAACAGCACGAGTCCGATACGCATGATCAGGATGCGGCCGTACACGTCGCTCAGCGAACCGGCCACCAGGATGAGCGCTCCGAGTGTGATCAGGTACGCGTCGACGATCCACTGCTGAGTGGCCAGACCGCCCCCTAGCTCCTCCTGGATCCTGGGAAGCGCGACGTTGACGACCGTCCCGTCGAGGAAGGAGACGAACGATGCCAGAACGGCGATCGTGAGAACGAGCTTCTGCTCACGGGTCATGGAACCACGCTAGCCCGCGGCCGCGAAGCGGTGCTGGCTCAGGCTTCGACGTCGGAACAGACCGAGCCGGTGCCCGGCGTCGCCAGCTCGACGAGATAGCGGGTCACCAGGGCGGCGACGCACGAGGAACGACCGAATGCCGTGTGCCCCTCCCCGGACCATGTCACGAGCACGCCCTGCGATCCCAGTGTCTCGACGAAATCGGACGCACCGGATGCCGGCGTCGACGGGTCCGATTCGGTCGCGATCACCAGGACCGGCGAGTTCGTTTCGATCGGTGTCGTCGGCAAAGGACCGTGGGCGCCGGGCCACGACGAGCACGAGAGCAGCCAGAAAGCCCCGTACGCGCCGAACGCCGTGTACCGGCTGCTGAGTTGCGCCGCATCTGCCCGGTTCTGCTCGCTCAGAGCGTTCGGAGCGCTGTCGTTGCACAGGATCACGGTCGCAGCATCGTCGGTGTCCGCGCTCGGTCGGTCTGCGGTCCGGCCTTCGAGCGAATCGATCATGTCATAGAGAGAGCCGGAGTCTCCCTGGTCAGCTTCGTCGAGTGCGGCATCCAGAAACGGCCAGAGTTCTGGCGAGGCGAGGAACCCCAGGGTCGCGCGGATCACCACGTCTCGGGTGGCGGGCGGGTCGTCCACGGGTCGTCCGCTAGGTATGGGATTGTTCGCCGAAAGCTGGAGAATTCGCTCGAACAGGACGCGGACGTCCCCGAGCGGCTGACAAGTGGGGCGCGTCGGGCAGTCGGCAGCATACGTCGACAACGCCTGTTCGAATCCCGCGATCTGCGACTCCACAACCTCGAAGCGAGTCGCAGTCGCGGCAGGCGGCCCGTCCAGCGCGAGTGCTCGTACCCGGTCAGGGAACAGACGCGCATAGTGCGCACCCAGTCGGGCGCCATAAGACCACCCGACGTAGTTGAGCGCCTCGTCTCCGAGGGCTTCACGCAGCAGATCGAGGTCGCGTGTCATCGCATCTGTTGAGTACAGACCCAGGGCTTCGCCCAGCGACTGCTCACACGCCGCCCCTTCGGCCTCGAGTGTCGCGCCGGCCGCCGCCCATCCGGAATCGGTACTGAGATCCGGAGACGGTTGATTCTCGACCGTCATCTGGGGGTCCTCGCACTCGATCTGGCCAGATCGTCCCACTCCCCGCGGATCGAAGCTCACGAGGTCGAAGCGCAAGAGCAACTCGTCCGGCAGCCAGCCCGCAACAGCCGGCATTCCATCGACACCCGAAGCGCCCGGGCCTCCAGGGTTGAACACGAGTGATCCGATGCGATCAGTCTGGTCCGATGCTCGGACCCGGATGACTGCCAGCTCGAGATCGTCCCCCTCCTCGGCGTCGTGGTCGAGCGGCACCGTCAGCGTGGCGCAGGACACCTCGAGACGCTCCTGGCGGCCGGCTGGAACACTGTCGGTCCATGAGGGGAGATCTGCGCACTCGCTGAACCGAAGCTCGTCGACCCGCGACGCCTCAGACGGAGTGCATCCTCCCAGCCCGAGAACGAGCACAACGGGCAGCACAACCCGGACCTGACGTGAGAGTCGGGCAGGACCCATGAGGCCACGCTAGCCCTCCACCGCCTCGACCACGGCCGCGATCGTCTCCGCAGCGGCCAGGAGACGGAAGTGGCCCCACATCGCGATCTCCACGTTCGTCGCGCCCTCGAGCCGGGATCCGTCTGGGATGTTGGGGTCGAATCGCGGATAGACCGACGTGATGCGGACGTTCACGGCTCGTTCGGCGGTGAGGCCCTGGATGACCGGGTCGCCGGGAAGGAACGCGCGCAGGGTGCTTCCCATCGTGTAGCGCGCGAGGCGAGAGCCCGCGAACGGCGTGGCCACGGCGACCAGGCGGTCAATGCGCCCGTCCGGGTCGTCGAAGGCCAGCACGTGCTTGCCGACCAGCCCGCCCTTGCTGTGAGCGACGAGGGCGACGTCGCGCAGATCGAGGGCAGCGATCTCGCGGGCGACAAGCTGCGCCGTCGCGGGGACCGGCATCCGGTTGAATCCCATGACGTACATGGGATGCACCGGATGCCCGCACCGGTTGAGCTCGTCGGCGATCGGCCGCAGGAGGTGCCAGGTCTCGTAGACGCCGGGGAGGATGACGACGGGACGTCCGGAGCCCCGCCGGTACCGAGCCGGCACGCGCCACAGCGGGAAGGGGCGGATCACGATCGCTCCACGAACTCGGTGATGTGCTTCGCGATCATCACCGGATCGGTGTGCATGATGACGTGCGGACCGTGCACCTCACGGAACTCGATGTCGGGCGCGAGCCTGCTGAGTCTCTCCGCGAACCCGCTGGACACGATCGGATCGCGGTCGCCATTGACGAGGAGCACCCGAGAGCGCAACGATCCCACGCGGGTCTCGATCTCATCCGCGAGCATGAAAGGCACCTGGCGCATCAGATAGGGCACCCCGCAGCGGATCAGGTAGTCGCTGATCGCGATGGCGAACACCGCCGGCGGCTCACGCAGCGCGTCGCGCAGGAGGTTGCGGGTCGCGACCCAGAACCGGCGCGCGGACGGCTCCATGGTGGGCGCCATGAGGACGATGCGGTCCGAGACGTCAGGATGATCGAGCGCCAGCTTCGACACGATCTGCGATCCCCACGAGTGGCCGACCAGCACCGGGTTGTCGAACGGCGAGCGGCGCAGGAATGACGCGAGCACGGCCGCATGGTCGGCGATCGTCGGGTTGCGGCGCGGGTCCGGGGCCTTGCCGTACCCGGGGAGGTCGATGAGATAGACCCGGCCGTGCCGCGCCAGCTCAGCTGCGAGCGGCTGGAAGTAGCGCGACGACACCCCGATCCCGTGCACGAGGACGAACACCCGGTCGTCGTCGCGCGGCTCGTGCCGCACGGGGAAGCGCTTCACCATGATCGCCATGCCCTCATGGGTCTGCCTGCTGGTGAAGTACTGGGCCCCGTGGACCATCCGGTGGCGGTAGCGGTCCTCGCTCCGCTCCGCTGCCGTCATGCGCTCGATTCTAGGAGCGGGACCCCGCCGCGCCCTGTGATGCCGGCGTCTGCGCGAGCAACTCGCGCACCCGCGGGATCACCTGGGTGCCGTACAGCTCGATGGCCGTCATCAGATGCTCGTGTGGCAGCTCGCCGATCGAGTACTTGAGGTCGAAGCGCTGGATGCCGAGGTCGCGCACGGTCTTGGCGATCTTCTGCGCGACCGTCTCGGGCGATCCCGCGTGGATGGCACCCGTCGCGATCTCCTCCTCGAAGCGCTCGCGCGTCGTGGGCGGCCACCCGCGTTCGGCGCCGATGCGATCCACCATCTTCTTGTGGTGGGGCCACATCAGCTCAGCGGCCTCCTCGTCGGTCGCGGCGATGAATCCGGGCGAATGCACCGCCACGGGGAGCGTGGTGTCCTTGCCCATCTGCTCGAGCGCGCGGCGGTACAGCTCGATGAACGGAAGGAATCGCTCGGGCTGCCCGCCGATGATCGCGAGCACGAGGGGCATGCCGAAGTTCGCAGCGCGAACCACCGACTCGGGGCTGCCCCCGACGCCGACCCAGGTACGGATCGATCCGGATGCGGTCTTGGGGTACACCTGCTGGTCGGCGAGCGGCGGGCGGATGCTGCCCTGCCAGGTCACGGCGTCCTCGCTCAGAAGGTGCGAGAGCAGGTCGATCTTCTCCTCGAAGAGCTTCTCGTAGTCGCGCAGGTCGTATCCGAACAGCGGGAACGATTCGGTGAACGATCCGCGCCCCAGGATGATCTCGGCGCGACCGCTCGACACCGCATCCAGGGTCGCGAACTTCTCGAAAACGCGCACGGGATCGTCGGACGACAGCACCGTGACCGCGGTACCGAGATGGATGCGCTCGGTCCTGCTGGCGATCGCGGCGAGCACGACCTCTGGCGCCGACACCGCGAAATCGTCGCGGTGATGCTCGCCGATGCCGAAGAAGTCGACGCCGACCGAGTCGGCCAGCACCGCCTCGTCCACGACGTTGCGGATCACCTGGTCGTAAGGCAGTCGCTGCCCCGCGCCGTCGACCGTCACGTCGCCGAACGTGTCGAGTCCGAATTCCACCGTCTGCATGCTCTGCTCACTCTGCTTGGTCACGGCTGATTCAACACCCTGCGTGCATCCGCCATTCCCCGAACGGGGTCTTGCCCGTCACCTGAGGGTTCCTATGATGTCTGGGGGAGAATCCATGTCCGAGATCGTCGTCCTCGACGCGGTGAGCGTCGCGACGATCGCGCGCGCGGCTCGGGATGCGGCCTCCGGCCTCGCCGGTGAGTCCGGCCCCGCAGACAGCGCACTCTCGATGCTCCCCGATCCCGTCTCCGCGGTTCTCCGGAGGATCCGTTCCGGCACTCGCCCGTCCGCCGACCCGCCCCTGGCGGCCCTCACCAGCTATGCCGCAGAACTCGACGACATCGCCGAAGCCGTGCTCTCGCTCGATCAGCGCGAGCACGAGCTCGAGCACCAGCTGCGCTGGTGGGCGGAGCGGATCGTGGAACTCCAGGCCCAGCTGACCGGCGAGCCGGCGACGGATATCGAGACCGGGCGCGAGCTCGCGCTGTTCCGCGGTCGCATCTCGGGCGCGCACGCCATGCAACGCCACTACGCGCAGGAACGCGCCGCGCTCGCCGATCGGCATGACCTCGCCGACGCGGCGTGCGCCACCGAGCTCGCCGCATCCTGATGACGCCGGCAGCCAGCGCGGGCATCCTGCTCTACCGACGCAGGCCAGGCGGGCTCGAGGTTTTCATCGCCCATATGGGCGGTCCGTTCTGGACGCGCAAGGATGATCGCGCCTGGTCGATCCCCAAGGGCGAGCTGGATGCCACGGAGGAACCGCTCGCCGCCGCGCTCCGCGAGTTCCGTGAAGAGATCGGCG
>JBDSKH010000112.1:0-12308 GCA_039917005.1 Pseudolysinimonas sp. | reverse complement strand
TCGTCGACCACTGGGACCGCGGCCAGGAGATCGTGCTGACCCGCAACGACGACTACACGTCGTGGCCGGCCAACGCCGAGCACACCGGACCCGCGTACGTCGACGAGATCGACTGGAAGTTCGTGCCCGATGCCACCACGCGCGTCGCCGCCCTGCAGAGTCACGAGGTCAGTGCGATCTACGACGTGCCGGCCGTGCAGTGGGCGACGCTCGACGCGTCCGGATATCAGCTGGAGAAGTACGTCACTCCCGGACGGCCGCAGCAGCTGACGTTCAACACGCAGGTCGGGCCGTTCACCGACGAGCGGGTGCGCCAGGCGTTCGCCTACAGCCTCGACCGCGAGCTGATCGTCGACACCATCGGTCAGGGCGTCATCCCGTTCGAGGGCAACGGCGGAGTCAGTCAGACCACTCCCGGTTACAGCCAGAAGGCGGCAGACACCTACGGCCTCGATCTCGACAAGGCCGGCGACCTTCTCGACGCGGCCGGCTGGGACGAGGTGGATGACGAGGGCTTCCGTACCAAGGACGGCGAGCGGCTGACGGTCGTGCTGCCCTACGGTGCCGGATCGATCCTCAACGCCGACGGGGCCGCCATCCTGCAGGGCGTCAAGGAACAGGCGACCGCGACCGGATTCGATGTGCAGCTCGTGCCTGTGCCGCTGAGCGAGCTGTTCGCCGGCGCCTACTCGGCACCGGACGACCACGACATCGCGGTCGGCTATTGGACGTCGGTCACCGCAGGCATCCTCTACATCAACTGGCGTCCGTCGACCGAGGAGAAGCCGAACTACAGCAACCAGGCGTTCTACAACGACGACGTGCTGGCGCAGCTCATCCTGGACGCCAACTCGGCCGCCGACGTCGACGAGCAGAACGCGCTGTACGGCGAGGCGCAGGAGTACATCGCCGACCACGCGCTGGCCATCGGCCTGTACGACCGGCTGAGCACGCTCGCCGTCGACCCCAGCCTGCAGGGGGTCTGGCAGGAGCACGCTCAAGGGGGACCGACGTTCTATGACGCGTATTTCGTCGGGTAAGACCCTCGCGCTCCGGATCGCGGGACGCGCGGCGTCCGCGGTCGTGGTGCTCTGGGGGGCGGTGACGGTCGCATTCGTTGCGCAGCTGCTGCTCCCCGGAGACCGGGCAACCGTCATCCTGAACATCCGGGCCGGCCAGCCGCAGGAGCGGACCCCGGACGAGCTCGCCCCGATCATCGCGCAGTTCGGGCTCGACCGGCCAGAGATCGTGCAGTACCTCGACTATCTCCGCGGCATCGTCACGGGTGATCTGGGCACGTCGTATCAGCAGTTCCGGCCGGTGTCGGCGATCATCGGCGAGCAACTCGGCGCCACCGTGATCCTGTCGCTGACGGCGATCACCATCGCGTGGCTGCTCATGGTGGCGTGGGTCACGCTCACAGCCGGGCGTGGACCGCGGGTCGGCGCTGCGGCATCCGCGGTGGATGTGACCGCCGCCGGTCTTCCCGCCTACTGGCTCGGCATCATCCTGCTGCTCGTCTTCGCCCTCGGCCTGCACTGGTTCCCCGTCATCGGCGGAACGGGTCTCTCGGGACTGGTACTGCCCGCGTTCACTCTCGCCATCCCCCTCGCGGGCTTCCTCAGTCAGGCGACGCGGACCGAATTCGAGCGCTCTCTCCAGCAGCCGTTCGTGCTGACCGCGCGGCTGCGCGGGATGGGGGATACCGGGGTGCGGCTGCGGCATGTCCTGCGGCACGCGATCCTCCCGGCCGTCACCCTCACGGGCTGGGCGCTCGGGGCCACGCTCTCCGGTGCCGTCGTGGTGGAATCGATCTTCTCCCGCCCCGGAATCGGGTCGGTGCTGGTCGGGGCCGTCAACTCCCACGACCTGCCGGTCGTGGTGGGCATCGTCACCCTGGTCGCGGCGTTCTACGTGATCGCGAACCTGCTGGTCGACGTGGGCTACACGATCGTCGATCCCCGATTGGCTCTCGTATGACCGCCGTGCGCGAATCCGACGTGCCGACGACCGCGGGTCGCCCGCCGCGGCGCCGGCCACCCGTCGACCTGGTCGCATCACTCGTGCTCCTCGGCGTATTCGCCCTCGCCGCGTCCGTTCCGCAGGTGCTCGCCACGCATGACGCGTTCGCCGTCGACTACCACGCGGCCCTCCAGGCGACGTCCCTGTCGCACTGGTTCGGAACCGACGAATCCGGGCGCGACCTCTACAGCCGCGTGGTCTTCGGCTCCCGTGAGTCCCTCCTGATCGGTCTCGGAGCCGCCGGGGTCGGGATCGTCGCCGCCATCGTGCTCGGAGCCCTCGCGGCGCTCGGCCCGAAGCCGGTCGCGGTCGTCATCGACCGTTTCGTCGAGGTCCTGTTCGCCTTTCCCGCCCTGCTCATGGCCCTGCTGCTCATCTCCGTCGCCGGGCCGTCGGCGCTGACGCAGATCCTCGCCGTCGGGGCGGGCACCGCGCCGGGCTACGCGCGCATGGTGCGCGGGCAGATCCTCTCCGCGAAGCGATCCGGCTACGTGCAGGCGGCCGTCGCGCTGGGGCACTCGCCTGCGCGGATCGTGCGCGCCCACATCCTGCCCAACGCCCTGCGCCCCCTGGTCGCGATCTTCGCGCTCTCGGTCGGGCAGTCGATCGTCTGGGCGTCGAGCCTGTCGTTCCTCGGGCTCGGCGTCGCCCCGCCCTCGCCGGAGTGGGGAGCGCTGCTCGACGCCGGCCGCGCCTACATCGTGCAGGCCGGGTGGCTCGTCGTGATCCCCGGCCTCGTCATCGTCGCCCTCGCGCTCGCCGCCACCACGGTGGGGCGTCACCTGCAGACCGGACTGGAAAAGGGAGAGAAATGAGCACGATCGACCTCACCGACCCCCGGGCCATCGACCTCGCCTCTGATGCGTATGACGACCTCGAGTGGGAGGGCGCGCGCCTTCGCGTGCGGGACCTGAGGGTCGCGTTCAGCCCCGACGGCGTCCGCAGGGATGTCGTGCGCGGCGTGACCTTCGACCTCGAACCCGGCCGATGCGTCGCGATCGTCGGGGAGTCGGGCTCGGGCAAGAGCGTCACCGCGCGCGCCCTCGTCGGCCTGGCCGGGCATGGCTCGATCGTCGAGGCCGACGAGTTGCAGATCCACGGCGCCGATGCGCTCGGGTTCGGCGCCGGCGACTGGCGGCGGGTCCGCGGCCGCGAGGTCGGCTTCGTGCTGCAGGACGCTCTCGTCTCGCTCGACCCGCTGCGCTCGGTCGGCGCCGAGATCGACGAGTCGCTGCGTGTCCACGGTGCGGGTGACCGCGCGAAGCGTGGCGCCCGCGTGCTCGAACTGCTGGAGCGGGTCGGCGTCCCCGACCCCGCCGTGCGCGCTCGCCAGCGTCCCGACCAGCTGTCGGGCGGACTCCGCCAGCGCGCGCTGATCGCCTCGGCGATCGCGCTCGACCCGGACATCGTCATCGCCGACGAGCCCACCACCGCGCTCGACGTCACGGTGCAGGCACAGGTGCTCGCGCAGCTCGAGCTGATGAAGGCGCGGGGTGCATCGATCCTGCTGATCAGCCATGACCTCTCTGTCGTCGCGCAGCTCGCCGACCACATCCTGGTCATGCGCGCCGGCGAGGTGGTGGAGCAGGGTCCGGCCGAGGTGCTGCTGTCGGCACCCCGGCACGAGTACACCCGCGCGCTCGTTGCCGCGGTTCCGGGCGCGGACACCCGCGGCACGCGGCTCAGTCCGGGGCATGCCCCCGTGCCCGCCGGGGTCCCGGCTCCCATCGATCCGGTCCCGGTGCTGACGGCCACCGGCCTGGTGCGCCGGTTCCGTGGGCCCGGCGGCTCCGTCACGACGGCGGTCGACGGGGTCTCGTTCGAACTCGCTGCGGGAGAGACGCTCGGGATCGTCGGCGAGTCCGGCTCCGGCAAGAGCACGACCGCGAAGCTCGCACTCGGCCTCGACCACCTCGATGCCGGCACGGTCACCCTGCACGGCGAGCCGTGGGCTCCGCTGCCGGAGTCGAAGCGCCGGACGCGCCGCCGACTCGTCTCGGTGGTCGATCAGGACCCGCTGAGCTCGTTCGATCCGCGCTGGAACGTCGGACGCATCCTGCTCGACGCCCTGCCCCGCGACGTCCGCGGCGCGGCACGCGGCGAGCGGGTGCAGGAGCTGCTCGGCCAGGTCGGCCTGAACCAGGATGTGCTGGGTCGCTTCCCCCTGGGTCTCTCAGGTGGGCAGCGGCAGCGGGTCGCGATCGCGCGGGCCCTCGCGCCGCGTCCGGCGGTCATCGTGCTGGACGAGGCCGTCTCGGCTCTCGACGTCACCATCCAGGCGCAGATCCTCGACCTGCTGGTCGACCTTCAGCGTTCGACGGGTGTCAGCTATCTCTTCATCTCGCACGACCTGGGCGTCATCAGCCACCTGAGCGACCGGGTGCTGGTCATGAAGGACGGCGTCGTGGTCGAGCACGGCACACCCGGCGACATCTTCGAGCGCCCCCAGCATCCCTATACCCGCGAACTGATCGCCTCGATCCCCGCGTTCGACTACCCCCTCACATCCGGAAAGGCATGACCATGGCCGAGAAGAAGCAGCTGTTCCTCAATCTCTTCGAGATGGCCTGCGTGAGCCACATCACCCACGGCCTGTGGCCGTTGCCCGGCAACCAGCGCCACCGGTTCGATGAGATCAGCTATTGGCTCGAGCTGGCCGAGATCCTGGAGAACGGCGGGTTCGACGGCGTCTTCCTGGCCGACGTGGTGGGGGCATACGACGTCTTCCGCGGTGGTCCGGAGACGGCGCTGCGCGAGGGACTGCAGAGCCCGAACCTCGATCCCCTGCTCCTCATCCCGGCGATGGCGGCCGTGACGGAGCGCCTGAACTTCGGGGTGACCTTCTCGACCACCTACGAGCCACCGTTCGCGTTCGCCCGCCGCATGTCGACCCTCGACCACCTCACCAAGGGGCGCGTCGGCTGGAACGTCGTCACGTCGTACCTGCCCAATGCCGCGCGCAACTTCGGGCTCGAGGGTGAGATCCCCCACGACCTTCGCTACGAGTACGCCGACGAGTACCTCGACGTGCTGTACAAGCTGTGGGAGGGCTCGTGGGACGACGACGCGGTGATCGCCGACCGGGAGAACCAGGTGTTCACCGACCCGTTGAAGGTGCGGTACATCGATCACGTGGGCGAGCGCCATCGCGTCTCCGGACCCCACATCGTGCACCCCTCCCTGCAGCGCACGCCGGTGATCTTCCAGGCGACGGGATCGCCCGCCGGCATCGAGTTCGCCGGGCGCCATGCCGAGGTCGTCTTCACCGGGGGACGAACATCTGAGGAATTCCGCAAGGCCGCGGACGGGATGCGGTCGGCCGCGGTCCGGCACGGCCGGGAGTCCGGCGATGTCAAGTTCATCGCGATGGCCGGCGTCATCGTCGGGCGCACCGAGGAGGAGGCCGCCGACAAGTGGAAGCTGTACCAGCAGCACACGAGTCTGGACGGCATCCTGGCGCATTACAGCCTGCCGGTCGACCTGACGGCGTTCCCGCGCGACATCACGGTGCGCGAGGCGCTGCTGCGCGCCGAGGTGCTCCCGGATGCGGTGCCCTTCCTGCCGCTGGATCGCACGGTCGGGCAGGCGCTCGACTTCATCTCCGGGTCGAGCGCCGACCGGTTCCTCGCGGTCGGCACCCCGACGCAGGTGGCGGACACGATCGAGCGATGGCTCGACGAGGACGGACTCGACGGCATCAACCTGCGTCAGTACCACTCGTTCGACACGGCTCGCGATTTCGCCGAACTGGTCGTGCCCGAACTGCGCAAGCGCGGCCGGCTGCCGGAAGCGGGGGCGAAGCCCACCACGCTGCGGGAGCGTCTGTTCGGAGCGGGCGATCGGTTGCCCGACCGGCACATCGCTGCCCGGTACCGCGGCGGCGCCAACCTCGACAATCCCGTCGAGTCCCTGCGGCTCGCCGCCGGCAACGTGAGGTCGTTCTGAGCATGCGTTCCATAGTCGGCGTCAGTGGGAGCCCCACCGCTCCGTCCCGCACGAGCGTGCTCGTCGGAGCGGTGGCCGACGCCTTCGCCGAGCGCGTCGGCGGCGAATTCACGCTCATCGAGCTCAGCCCGCTGCTGAGTCAGCTCGGCGCGGGTCCGTTCCGCAAGGACATCGGTGAGGATGCACGTCGTGCCCTCGACCTCGTGGAGGCGGCCGACCTGATCGTCGTCGGGTCGCCCGCCTACCGCGCCACCTACACCGGGCTGTTCAAGCTGTTCTTCGACCACGTCGGGCAGTACGCCATCGTCGATAAGCCGATCGTGCTGACCGCGACCGGCGGCAGCGATCGGCATGCCCTGCTGGTGGAGCACCAGATGCGGCCGCTTTTCGGGTTCTTCCAGGCGTTGACCCTGCCGCTGGGCATCTTCGCGAACGAGGGCGATTTCGCCGACTACCAGATCGTGTCGGAGGACCTGCGAGAGCGTATCGAGACGGCGGTCGATCGCACCGTCCCGTTCGTGCGGTCGCGGCTGGAGCCGCCGGTTGCCGCCGGGGAGATCGCGCGGCCCGCGGTCTTCTAAGCACGGCTGAGACGTACCGCGAGCCGCGCTATCGCGCCGAGCGCACGCCTCAGCCGTGGTTGCGCAGCACCGCGGCGAGTTCGGTGAGCAGCCGGTCAGCGTCGGATTCGTCGAAGACCAGCGGCGGCCGGATCTTGAGCGTCGCGTTGTCGGCGGCCGTCGACGAGACCAGGACGCGACGGTCGCGCAGGCCGTTCACCACATCCAGGGTGAGGGCCTCGTCGGGGGCGCCCGTTGCATCCACCAGGTCGACTCCGAGGAAGAGGCCGGCGCCCCGCACCTCGCCGATTCGCGGATGCCCGAACGCCCGCACCCCGTCGGCGATGCGCAACCCGATCGCGCGAGCGCTGCCGGCCAGGCCCTCGTCGCGCACGACGTCGAGCGTGGCCTGCGCCGCCGCGATCGCCACCGCGTTGCCGCCGAACGTGTTGAAGTACCGCACGCCGGCCGCGAACGGCTCGAGCACCTCGCGCTTTGTGACCATCGCCGCGATCGGGTGCCCGTTTCCCATCGGCTTGCCGAGGGTCACGATGTCGGGGTCGAGGTGATGGCGCGCGTATCCCCACATGCCGTCGCCGAGGCGCCCGAATCCGGCTTGCACCTCGTCGGCGATGAAGAGGCCGCCGGCCTTCCGCATGATCGCCACGGCATCCACGAGGCCATCGACGTCGGGGTGGACGCCGTCGCTGGCGAAGATCGTGTCGACGATGAGTGCTGCGGGACGGATGCCGAACGCGGCGAGCTCGCCGATCGTCGCCTCGACGGCCTCGGCGATGTTCGCGCCCGGACCGCCCGGCACGCGTCCGGGTGCGCGAACGGCGCGAGCCCACGGCGGCATCCCGTCGAGCCCGACGAGCGAGGGCGAGATGCCGGCGACCTCGGTCGTGACGCCGTGGTACGCGTTCCAGGTGACGACGACGCCCTCGCCCCCGGTCGCCGCCTTGGCGACGCGAAGGGCGAGGTCGTTCGCCTCCGACCCGGTGCAGGTGAACATGACGTGCGCGCGCCCCGGCGTGCCTAGCTCTCCCGGGAACGTCGCGAGCAGTTGCTCGGCGTAGTCGATCGTCGCCTCGGAGAGGTACCGCGTATGCGTGTTGAGCCGTGCCGCCTGCTCGGCGATGGCCGCGACCACCCGCGGGTGCGCGTGACCGACCGATGGCACGTTGTTGTAGGCGTCGAGATAGTCGGCCCCGTCGCGGTCGAAGAGGTGCGCGCGTTCGCCCCGCACGAACTCGATCGGCTGCCGGTAGAAGAGCCGGTAGGCGGGACCGAGCGCGTCGGCCCGTCGCCGGACCAGGTCAGCGGTGCGCGCGTCGAGCTCGCCGATGTGCGCCGGGTCGAAGTAGCTGGTCGGGCCGGTCATCGGGTCTCCAGGATGCGATGGATGCTGCGCAGATTGCGATCGAAGAACGGGCTTTCGCTGTTGCGCGCCCCGCCCGTCGCGGCGGCGATCAGGTTGCGCATCACCAACCGGGCGGAGACGAGGTCGGGGATGAGCGCCCGCTCCTCTTCCAGCAGTGGCACCTCCGCTTCGAACGCGCCGACGATCGCGTCGACCGACGGCCAGATGTCGTCGACGTCGGGCAGCAGGTAGGCGATCGCGACGCCGAGATCGCAGGCCCGCGCGGTCCGCAGGGTGTCCCCGAAATCGAGGATGCCGACCACGCGGTCGCGATCCGCCGGATCGACCAGCACGTTGCCGGGGTGGATGTCGTTGTGCACGATCTGGTGCGGCAGCGCGTCCAGTCGCGGCACCACCTCGTCCGCGTACCGGTCGATGACGCCGAGCAGGTAGGGATCGTCCGTGTAGGGACGCATCGCCGGAAGCCGCGGCAGGTCCCAGATCAGCTCGCGATCGGACGCCGGATGCTCGAAGCCGGCGAGTGCGCGGTTGAGTCGCCCCAGCATCCTGCCCAACGACGTGAGCTGACCGATCGACGGAGGATGGGACAGCATGAGGTCGCCGTCGAGCCAGGTCAGCACCCGAGCCACGCGCCCGTTCACCAGGACCGAGAGCCCGCCATCGGTGGTCGGCACGATCGATTGCAACGGGATGCCGGGGTCGGCCGCGTGAGCGTGCTCCATCGCCCGCGACTGCAGATCGATGAGCTCCGGCGGGTCGGTCGGGTGGGCGATCTTCAGGACGACCGCACCAGTGGCGGTCTCGGCGCGGAACGTATCGTCGCGTTCGGTGTCCAGTCGCGCCAGGTCGCGCGCCTCGATGCCCCAGTGTTCGGCGAGCGCGCCCACCGCATCCGCAGCCTCGACGGCGACGAACGGCTCGGCGAAGTCGTCGAGCAGGGAGGCCATGCTCGAATGCTAGCCAGCGGGGGAGTCCGTGGACGCTCGCCGGCGACGCACGAGCACGATGATCACGGCCGCCGCGATCAGCAGCACGGCGAGGACGACGATCAGCCAGAGCCACGCGGGCAGACCATTCGGGATCGCACTGGCGCGGGCCTCCATGTCGACCGACCCCTCGAGGGTGGTCGTCCAGGTCACCTTGGTGCCGGAGAGTTCGCCGTTGTGCTCGAGCACGTCGCCCGGGAACGAGATCGCGACCGTGAGGTTGGAGTCGGCGGGGTCACCCTGCACATCCTCGCCGTCGAGCGGCTCGTCGTCGGGCGTGAAGTCGAGCCGGCCCGAGAACTCGTAGACGTCGCCGGAGCGCGTCAGGTGCAGCGCGCCGTCCGCGTCTCCGCCGTCCAGGGCATCGATCGGTGTTTCCTTCAAAGTGAACCGGGTGCCGACGTAGTCGTCCTGCTCATACGGCTCGGCGGTCACGCCGTCGGCGCCCCGCAGACCCGCCAGGAGCTGGGCCTCGATGTTCGCCACCCCTTCACGGGCGTTGTCCGCCGAGCCGGGCTCGTCGGTGGTGATGATCGCGACGACGATGTTCCCGTCGAGGGTGTCGTGGTCGCTGACGTTCAGGTCGGCTTGGAATCGCACGCATCCCGCAAGCGCCAGAACGAGCAGCATTCCCAGGGCCGCCACGCCCCAGGTCCGACGCTTGGTCCGTGATCTGGTCATCTCTTCAGCCTGGCCCGGTGTCGCGCGTTCGGACCCGACTCCCAGAGCGCTCCCAGGCGCGCTCAGCCCCGGCCGCCACGTGCGCAAGGGGTGCGTGAACCGCAGCGTGCACGGCCGCCTCCCCAGGGCTACCGCTACGTGCGCAGTCGTCTGCTCGTGGCACCCTTCAGCGGCAGCGCCACGGGATCTCGGCCCGCCGTCGCTCCGGGCGGTGGAATCGCCATCGCGCCCTCACCCGATCCCGTCACCTGCCATCCGTTGTCGTGGACCAGCATGTGGTGATGTCGGCACAGCAGGATGCTGTTATCGATATCGGTTGCGCCGCCCTCTGCCCAGGGCCTCACATGGTGCACCTCGGCCCATGACGCTGGACGATCGCAGTCGCCGAACCGGCAACCCCCGTCTCGAGCCGCGATGACGATTCGTTGTGCACGCGAATGCGTGCGTTGACGTCGCCCGAGTTGCAGCGGTTGACCGGAATCCGTGAAGACGATGGGCAGCACGCCCGCGTCGCAGATGTGCCGCTCGGCGGTGGTCACCGACACGCCCTCGGTCTGCCCCTCGATCTCTGCGACGCCGACGCCGCGGCGCAGCTCTGCCGCGGTCACCAGCACGCGAACCTCCGGCCGCCGGGTACCGAAGACGGCTCCGCGGTCAGCCTTCACGGCGACGCCGACCATCTCGACCAGCGCGTCGAGCGCGAGCTGCTCGGTCGTACGCGGGTCGTCGACGAGCTCTTGGGCCCGATCTGCTCGCTCCGGATCGACGAAGCGCGGTCCGCCGCGCCGAGGCGAGATCACGGCGTCGAGAGCGCCCGTCACGACTGCTGCCGACTCGGGGTCGAGCACTCCCCACAGCTTCGTGGTGCCGTCGGCTTGGCGCGACCATCGCAGCGAACGTCGCTGTCGTCGATCGAGTTCGCGGCGATGAACCGCATCGAGGTCGAGGTCGTCACGCAGTGCCCGGGCGCGCACCGCGATCTGCTCCACCGTGAGCGACGTGAGCGCGGGGGCCAGCCTGTCGACGGCGGCACGCAGGTGCGAGGCCGTCACCACGTCATCCGGCCTCCCGAGGCCCATCCGCACGCTGTCGAGCGCCTCGAGAGAGATGCTGCCGTCACGCACCATCCGTGCGATCGGCTCGAGCCAGGTGGGGGCGTCGACCGTCGGTACACCCGACTGCGTGACCGCCAGCGCCTCGCCCGCCCGAATCAGCACCGCGGCTTCTCGACCACTCGCCCCCGTGACGCGCTGGATGAGGAGTTGAGGCGTCCGCGCTCCGACGCGTTGGGCGAGCCCCTGGTAGCCCAGCGCAGCATCCGATCGACGCGCGATCTCGTCCGCGAGCTCTGCGGCACGCGCATCCACCCGCCGCCTCACCTCGGTCACGCGCGCCAACTGCTCGATCAGGGCGTCATCGGTCAGGTCGCCGACGTCACCAGACGGCACCATCGCATCCACCGCAAGCGGTCGATCGAGGAGGGTGGTCATGGCCCGATTCTAGCAACATTCGAATGTATGTTCGAATTGGTTTCCACAGGTTGCGAGGCGGCGCAACGCGATCGCGCCCGCCAAGCACGCCAACCGGTCGCGACACGTCACGCCCCCAGCGAACAGGGGAGTTCTGAGCGACCCGCGTCGTTACTCTCGATGTATCGGCGCACCTCCCGTGGAGCGCCGGAGGAGAAGGTTTCTGATGTTCGAGCGCTTTACCGACCGAGCCCGTCGGGTGGTCGTCCTCGCCCAAGAAGAGGCGAAGATGCTCAACCACAACTACATCGGCACCGAGCACATCCTGCTCGGGCTGATCCACGAGGGCGAGGGTGTCGCCGCGAAGGCTCTCGAAAGCCTCGGCATCTCGCTCGACGCCGTGCGCGAGCAGGTGCAGGACATCATCGGCCAGGGTCAGCAGCAGCCGACTGGGCACATCCCGTTCACTCCGCGCGCCAAGAAGGTTCTCGAGCTGAGCCTGCGCGAGGCGCTGCAGCTGGGCCACTCCTACATCGGCACCGAGCACATCCTGCTCGGGCTCATCCGCGAGGGCGAGGGTGTCGCCGCCCAGGTGCTCGTGAAGCTGGGCGCCGACCTGAACCGCGTGCGCCAGCAGGTCATCCAGCTGCTGTCCGGATACCAGGGCAAGGAGCAGGTCGCCGTCGGCGGCAACGACGCGACGCCCGACAAGGGCAGCCAGATCCTCGACCAGTTCGGGCGCAACCTGACGCAGGCCGCACGGGACGGCAAGCTCGACCCGGTCATCGGCCGCGAGAAGGAGATGGAGCGGGTCATGCAGATCCTCTCCCGCCGCTCGAAGAACAACCCCGTGCTGATCGGTGAGCCCGGCGTCGGCAAGACCGCCGTCGTCGAGGGCCTCGCCCAGGCGATCGTGCGCGGCGACGTGCCCGAAACGCTGAAGGACAAGCAGCTCTACACGCTCGACCTCGGCTCGCTCATCGCCGGGTCCCGCTACCGCGGTGACTTCGAAGAGCGCCTGAAGAAGGTCACCAAAGAGATCCGCACCCGCGGCGACATCATCACCTTCATCGATGAGATCCACACCCTCGTGGGGGCCGGTGCCGCCGAGGGTGCCATCGACGCTGCATCCATTCTCAAGCCGCTACTCGCGCGCGGTGAGCTGCAGACCATCGGTGCCACAACGCTCGACGAGTACCGCAAGCACTTCGAGAAGGATGCCGCGCTCGAGCGTCGCTTCCAGCCCGTGCAGGTGCACGAG
>JBDSKH010000111.1:0-3337 GCA_039917005.1 Pseudolysinimonas sp. | reverse complement strand
GGTCGCGGTGGCGGTGGAAGGCGGCCTGCTGACCCCGGTGCTGCGCGACGCCGACAGCCTCACGCTGCTCGAGATCAGTGCCGCGGTGGCGGATCTCGCCGAGCGCGCGCGCTCGGGGCGGTTGCAGCAGTATGAGCTCGAGGGCGGAAGCTTCGCGGTGTCGAACCTCGGGATGTATGGCGTCGACGAGTTCTCCGCGATCCTCAATCCGCCGCAATCGGGAATCCTCGCCGTCGCGGCGGCGAAACCCCGTCCGGTGGTCGATGATGGCGTGCTCGCCGTCGGAACGGTCATGACGGTCACGGTCTCTGCCGATCACCGGGTGATCGACGGCGCGGTGGCGGCCGAATGGATGGCGGCATTCGTCCGGCGTATCGAGAATCCGGTCAGCGTCCTGCTCTGAGACGAGGGGCGCTAGTGGTCGATCTCGAAGTCCACGGCGGCGCGGTCGACCACGAACTGGTGGATCCAGGCGGATGCCTCGGCATGAGTGGGATCGGCCTCGTAGACGTCGAACGCAGCCTGGTCGTCGTGGTCGGTGACGATCGCGAGATCCCAGTTGTCCGCCGTTAGCGCGACGTCTGGTTCGACGGTCATCCGACGCAGTCCCGGGACGACACCCACGAGTGCGCCGAGTCGTTGTTGCATCTCCGCGAGCCTCTCGGCTCGCCGGTCGTCGTCGTCGGGGGTGAGCTTCAAGAGGGCGATATGGCGGATCACGCGACCACTCTAGGGGCGCAGATGCAGAAAGGCGCCGCGCCCCGGACTCTGTGACGGCCCGGACGCGACGCCTTCCCTGGGGGTCTACTTGACCGCGCCGGCAGCCGTCGTGCTCGCCGCGATCGCGATGTTGCTCAGGCGCTCGCCGCTCTCGGTGTCGAAGCTGTGCACGTGCTGAGGCACCGGGGTGACGACGATCTTGTCACCGGCGTTCGGGTGCGAGCGGCCGTCGGTACGCACCACGATGTCGACGCGCTGGCCGTCCACCTCGGTGTGTCCGTACAGGTAGCCGTCGGCGCCGAGCTCCTCGACGACGTCGACGTCGACCTTGAGGCCCTCGCCCTTCGTGTCGACCTTGAGGTCTTCGGGACGGACGCCGATCGTGATCCTCTTGCCCTTGGCGTTGCTGAGCGTCTCGCGGTCGACCTTGGCCGTGGCCGTGCCGAACTTGACGCCGCCCTCGACCAGATCGGCCGGGAACAGGTTCATGGCCGGGCTGCCGATGAAGCCGGCGACGAAGACGTTCTTCGGCTTCTCGTACAGGTCGCGCGGGGTACCGATCTGCTGCAGGACGCCGTCCTTGAGCACCGCGATGCGGTCGCCCATGGTGAGCGCCTCGGTCTGGTCGTGCGTGACGTACACCGTGGTGACGCCGAGGCGGCGCTGCAGCGAAGCGATCTGGGTGCGGGTCTGCACGCGCAGCTTGGCGTCGAGGTTCGACAGCGGCTCGTCCATGAGGAACACCTGCGGCTGACGGACGATCGCGCGGCCCATCGCCACACGCTGACGCTGACCACCGGAGAGCGCCTTCGGCTTGCGGCCGAGGTAGGGCTCCAGGTCGAGCAGCTTGGCGGCCTCGAGCACCCGCTTGGCGCGGTCCTCTTTGCCGATGCCGGCAATCTTGAGCGCGAAGCCCATGTTCTCGGCGACGGTCATGTGCGGGTACAGCGCGTAGTTCTGGAAGACCATCGCGATGTCGCGATCCTTCGGCGGGACGTCGGTGACGTCGCGATCTCCGATCAGGATGCGACCGTCGTTGACCTCTTCGAGGCCCGCGAGCATGCGCAGAGTGGTCGACTTGCCACAGCCGGAAGGTCCGACCAGGACGAGGAACTCGCCGTCGGCGACCTCCAGGTCGATCTGGTCGACGGCGGGGCGAGTGGAACCCGGATAGAGCCGGGTTGCCTTGTCGAAAGTGACTGATGCCATGGTGGTACTACTCCTTCACCGGCAGGTACGTGCCGGACGATCCGTTGTGAAGAGACTCGATGGGGTCATCGAGCCGTCCGGTCAGTATGTCAGCGCTGGCTGAATGGCACCAGTTCACGTCACGCGGGCGCCGTGCGCGGCCCGCTCCCAGACAGGGTTCCTACTCTCGAGTGAGCGTCGCGTTTGCTCATGCCGGGCGAACCGGGTAACTTGGCGCCGCTCGACCCGATCATGAACGAGGACCAGTGACCAACGGCGATTACCCCGGCGCCGAACCGGAGTCCGCACGCGCGGCAGCCCGCGAGCGAGCGCGCGAACTGCGCGAACTGCACAAGAAGCAGGATCGCCGTCGCCGGCTCCTGCTGCAGGGCGGCATCGCCAGCGGGCTGCTCATCATCCTTGCGATCGTGGCGATCGTGATCTTCGTCTTTCCCCCGGCAGAGGTCCGCGCACCGCAGAACATGCTGAGCGACGGCATCAAGATCGGCGAAGACCTGAAGGTCATCCAGACCGAAGCCCAGAATCCCGGCCAGGCCCCGGTCCCCTCGGCGCCCAACCCGCCCGAGGTGGTCGACATCCAGATGTACGTCGACTATCTCTGCACGAACTGCGGCATCTTCCAGCAGGAGAACGAGGATCAGCTGCGCAGCTGGGTCGAATCGGGTGCCGCGACGCTCGAGATCCATCCGGTCGCCATCCTCACGACGAAGTCGGCGGGCAGCCAGTACTCGCTGCGCGCGGCGAGCGTCGCCGCCTGCGTGGCCGACCTCTCACCCGATCACTTCTACGACTTCCACGTCGCGCTGCTCACGAACCAGCCGGAAGAGGGGACTCCGGGGTTGACCGACGAGGAGATCCTCGACCGCGCGGAGGCGGCCGGCGTCTCGGCGCTCGGTCAGATCCGGCGGTGCGTCAGCGAGTCGCGGTACCGCAGCTGGGTCAAGGAGGCCACGGTCCGCGCCATCGAGGGCCCCATCCCGAACGCCGACGTCACGACGCTCGAGGGCCCGCTGATGATCCTCGTCAACGGCCACACCTTCCCGTTCACCAGCGACACCGACGCGGCCGACCTCGCGCAGTTCGTGGTGCAGGCGGCGGGCGATGCGTTCTCGTCGGATCCGACGCCCACACCGACGCCGACCGGTTCGCCGACGCCGACCCCCGCGCCGTAGCCGGGCCGGCATCCAGAGAGCCCTCTGTCGGGGTTGAACCGACGACCTTCGCTTTACAAGAGCGGTGCTCTACCACTGAGCTAAGAGGGCGAAACGCACCGAGTCTACCGGCGCGATATCGTTGCCCGATGTCCGACGCCGATGTCTCCGCCGACGCGCGGCATCCGGCTCGCGTGGTCGTCGCGACTGCCGCCGCATTTGTGAGCGGCACCCTCGTCGCCGTGCAGTCCCGCATC
>JBDSKH010000110.1:0-4549 GCA_039917005.1 Pseudolysinimonas sp. | reverse complement strand
GAACGGGTGCCCGCATGCAACGACTTGATCAAAGCACCGGGTCGTCCCCAGGGGCACCCTGTCAACCGGGTGAATCGCGGGTGATCTCCACCGTCGGATCGATGTGAAGCCCGAGAGAACGGGCTTTTCTGATCGCCTCGTCGCGCGTGGCGACGCCGAGCTTGCGGTACAGGCGCCGCATGTGGGTCTTAACCGTGTTCGGGGAGATGAAGAGCTCGCTCGCGATCTGCGAGACCGTGAGCCTCCGCTCGACGTAGATGAGCACGAGCCGCTCGCGTTCGCTCAGAGGCTCGCTGTCGTGCACGAGCCCGGCCGTCGCCTCGATGATCCTGCCCAGGATGCGGTTCGCCTCGCCGCCCTGCGGACGTTCGGTCGCCCGCTCGGCGAGCCGCGCGAGCAGCGGGGGCGGGATGTGGCGGAGCGGCGAGCGCACCCCCGTGCGCGCCATGGCGTGGAGCGCCCTGTCGAAGTTGATGTCCGACAACCGCAGGTCGCCGCGTTCGAGCTCGATCGCGCCGCGCAGCAACTGCACGTCGATGAGCGTGCGCGGCGAGTGCTCCCCGCCGAGCATCTCGCAGTCGCTCAGCACGACATCCGCACCGCGCAGATCTCCGTGCTGCAGGGCGAGTCGCGCCATGAAGCGCTCCGGGCAGAGGGCGTGATGCTCGCGCGGGTTGAGCCCCGCGAGGATGGTGAACGCCTCGTCCCCGCGGTCGAGCGAGCTCAGGATGTCGGCACGCAGCAGATTGCAGATGTCCAGCCCGATGCCGGCCGGGCGCCACTTCGCGAACTCCTGGTGCGCGTGGTGGAGTTGATTGAGGGCGCCGATCGAGTCCTTCGTGAGACTCGCGGTGTACGCCGACACCACGGAGGCGAACGGCTCCCAGTCGGTGTGAGCGGCGGCCGCGACGAGGCTCTCCACGAGATCCGGCATCGGGGCCGCGTCGTAACGGTCGGTGGCGAGCAGGATCTCTACCGCGTAGACCGGGGCGGCATATCCGCTCCGCAGGACGTGCGCGGGGGCTCCCGCCGCGTGCACCTCGGCGATCCGCAGGTCGGCCGCCGCCAGGTCCCCCAGCGAATAGCTGGCCAGGGCGAGAGCGGCGAGGCATTCGATGTGCTCGGAGCGCGTCAGGTTTGCGGCCGAGAGCCCGTGGGCGTACTCGAGGTTGTTGCGGGCGCTGTCGAGGTTGCCGAGGTGAAGTTCCACGATTCCGAGCTCGAGGGCATGGCGGGCCGACTGGCGCACGAAGGTCGGTCCTTCGAGCTCGGCCTCCAGCATCCGGCGGGCGTCGGCGAGCTTGGCGAGCGCGTCATCGAGCCTGCCCTGCGTGCGGAGAGCGCCGGCGTGGGCGGTGAGGACCGCAACCGTGCACGACGCGTGGACGGGGACGGGCGACCCGGCGATAGCGCTTTCGGCGGCCTGGAAGTAGGCCAAGGCGGCCGCGCCGCGCGGTGAGCCGGGTGACCGGTAGCTCGATCCGAGTGCCGAGGTGATCACGATGTCGTCGTGCCAGAGTGACTCGGGGAGCGAGTTCACGAGCTCGCGGAAGCGCTCGCCGTCTTCGACCGCGATCGCGTGGGCGACGGGATACATGGCGTGGAGGGCTGCCGTCGGATCGTCGCGCGAGAGGGCGTCGTCGATCGACAGGCGCAAGGCGCCGAGATCGGGGTAGTCGGGCACTGGAATGTGGTTCTCCTACCGGGGTCCTGGGTAGCGAGCGCCGGGCGGGACATCGGAAAAGCGTCAGAGGTGCGTTTCGGTCAGCATTCGAAGCTCCCAGTGCCGTGAGGGCTGCCCGATTCCGTTCAGGGTAGACCCGCCACCCGGGGGTGTCCACCGAGCACGCGACCCTGCTCGCAACCCAGACCAGGGGACAGAACGTTCAGTCCAGGGACCGGTCCGAGGGGACAGAACACCCGGTTCTGTCAGCGGGCGCGGACGCCGGCGAGAGAGTTCGGCGCGGTCGTGCTGGAACGCACCTCGAGCCCGATCGGGATGTCGATCGCGCGAGACTCGAACAGCGCCTCGGTGTCGGCCATCGCCTTCACCACGAGATCGACGGCGTGCTCGCCCTGCTCCCCGGGTCGCTGGCGCACGGTGGTGAGGCCGAACATCGCCGAGTAGGGATGGTCGTCGATGCCCACGATGGAGAGGTCCGACGGCACCACGATTCCGAGCTGCCGCGCGGCAGTGATGGCGCCGATCGCGATCTCGTCGCAGCCCGCCACGATGGCCGTGGGCCGGGATGCCGGGTCGGCGAGCAGCGCGAGCGTGGCCTCGTATCCACCCGGGACGCTGAATGTGGTGGAACGGAAGTCGTCCGCATGCGCGATGCCGGCCTCGTCGAGCGCCGAACGGAACCCCGTGAGGCGCCGGGCGTGCACGTTGAAGTCCATCTGCTCATCCAGATCGCCGCCCATGTGAACGATGCGGGTGTGCCCCAGGCTGATCAGATGCCGGGTCGCGAGGCGGGCCGCCTCCTCGTCGTCGATGCTCAGCGTGGTGATCCCCGGGATCGCGCCGCCGATGCCGACGGCGGGCCGGCGCAGGGTGTGGATCAGCTCCACCTCGCTCGGGGTGAGGGCCACTCCGACGCAGACGATCGCATCCACGCGCTTGCGCACGAGGAAGTAATGGAACAGCCGGCTGCGCTGTTCCGGTTCGGCGTTGAGCCGGAACAGGGTGAGGTCGTACCCGGCGCGGATCAGGGCGGCCTCGATGCCCTCGAGCACCTCGGCGAAGAACCAGCGGTTGATGAACGGGGTGATGACCCCGACGTTCTTGGTGCGGCCGGTGACGAGGCTCGCGGCGGTCGACGAGACCACGTAGCCGAGGTCGGATGCGGCGGTCGCGACGCGCTCGCGGGCGGCGGGAGAGACGTGGGCGGCTCCGCTGAGCGCGCGCGACGCGGTGGCCTTCGACACCCCGGCACGTCGTGCCACATCGGAAAGCGAGCTCATGCGTCTCCTCCAGCCCATTCTGGAACCGGTTGCAGCATATCGGACGCCAACCTCGATAATCGAGGCTCGAACACTTGCACCCCACATGGGGGTGGGCTTACGTTTGTGCTGGAACCGGTTGCGAGACCGCTTCCATCCCTGCATCACATCACCACCACCTCCGTCGAAACGGCGGAGACAAGAACCTCAATGAGGAGGAAACACATGCGTTCACGCTTGAACCGCCGTTTGCTCGCCACTGCGGTCGCCATCGGAGCCTCGAGCATCGTGCTCGCCGGCTGTTCCGCTGGCGGCGGAGGCGGCACTGGAGGCCCCGGCGACGTCGGCGAAGCCGACGGAGTCGTCACTCTGATCGGCACCATCGCCGACACCGAGGCCGAGCTGCTCGAGCAGTCCTGGGCCGACTGGGAGGCCGAGAACGACATCGACATCCAGTACGAGTCGACCAAGGAGTTCGAGGCGCAGATCGGTTCGCTGGCACAGGGTGGTAACCCGCCCGACCTGGCGATCTTCCCGCAGCCCGGCCTTCTCGCCGACCTCGCCTCGCGTGGCTACATGCAGCCCGCCGCCGAAGGCGTCGCCACAGCTGTGGCCGACAACTGGTCAGAGGACTGGGCGGCCTATGGCACCGTCGACGGCACGCTCTACGGTGCGCCGCTGATGGCCAGCGTCAAGGGCTTCATCTGGTACTCGCCCGCGGTGTTCGCTGAAAACGGCTGGGAGGTCCCGGAGACCTGGGATGACCTGCTGACCCTCACGCAGACGATCGCCGACTCCGGCAAGGTGCCGTGGTGCGCGGGCTTCGGCTCCGACGCCGCGACCGGCTGGCCGGGAACCGACTGGGTGGAGGACCTCGTCCTGCGCCAGGCCGGGCCCGACGTTTACGACCAGTGGGTCTCGCACGACATCCCGTTCAACGACCCGGCCATCAAGTCGGCGTTCGACGCGGTCGGTGAGATCCTGCTGAACCCGGATTACGTCAACGCCGGATTCGGTGACGTCGTCACGATCAACAGCACCCCGTTCGGCGACCCGGCAACGGCGCTCGTCGACGGAAGCTGCATCCTGCACCACCAGGCCTCGTTCTACGAGGGCTTCATCACGGATGCCGGTGGCACCGTCGGTGAGGACGCCGGCATCTGGGCGTTCATCACCCCGGCCGAAGAGGCCGGAGCAGGCGCAGTCACCGGTGGTGGCGAGATCGTCGGAGCCTTCTCCAACGACGCCGACACCATCAAGGTGCAGGAGTACCTCGCGAGTGCGGACTGGGCGAACAGCCGGGTCAGCCTCGGTGGTGTGATCAGCGCGAACAAGGGTCTCGACCCGGCCAACGCGTCGAGCGCCATCCTGTCGCAGGCGATCGAAACCCTGCAGGACCCGAACACCACGTTCCGCTTCGACGCTTCGGACCTGATGCCGGGTGTCGTTGGTGCGGGTACGTTCTGGACCGGCATGGTCGACTGGATCAACGGCAAGTCGACGGAAGACGTGCTGAAGACGATCGACGCCGCATGGCCGTCCAAGTAGACCGAGCGGCGCTCTGAGCGAAGCGGATGCCGGTGAGCTCACGCCGCCGGCATCCGCC
>JBDSKH010000109.1:0-3850 GCA_039917005.1 Pseudolysinimonas sp. | reverse complement strand
CAGCATCGTGCGCATCACCCAGCTCGCGCGCGCATCTGGCATCCATCTCGTGCTCGCCACGCAGCGGCCCTCGGTGGACGTCGTGACGGGTCTCATCAAGGCCAACGTGCCGTCGCGGCTCGCGTTCGCGGTGTCGTCGATGACCGACTCCCGCGTGATCCTCGACCAGCCAGGTGCCGACAAGCTCATCGGGCAGGGCGATGGGCTGTTCCTGCCGATGGGTGCGTCGAAGGCTATCCGCGTGCAGGGAGCGTGGGTGACCGAGGCCGAGATCGCCGCGGTGGTCTCGCATGTGACCGCGCAGGCCCGCCCGGAGTACCGCGACGACGTCGCCGCCGTCATCGAGCACAAGGAGATCGATGCCGACATCGGCGACGACCTCGAGGTGCTGCTGCAGGCCGCTGAGCTGGTCGTGAATACGCAATTCGGATCGACCTCGATGCTGCAGCGCAAGCTGCGGGTCGGGTTCGCGAAGGCCGGGCGCCTGATGGATCTGCTCGAGTCACGCGAGATCGTCGGCCCCTCCGAGGGATCGAAGGCGCGCGACGTTCTGGTGACGCCCGAGCAGCTCGGCGAGGTGCTCGCCCGCCTGCGCGGAGTCGATGCTGGTCGAGGAGCGCCGCACCAGGCGACGCGTCTCGAGACCCGAGACCCCGTCGAAGCGATGGCTAGCGGATATCCTGAGGTCGACGGCCCCTCGGACGAGGACGCCTGGAGTCTGACCGGCAGGGAGTGAACGTGGCGTCGTCTCGGCACACCGATCCCGCCGACCCCGGTCCGACGCCCGCAGCGCGCGTCAATCCCATGAAGGGGCGCGTCGTCGCCCGTGGGGAAACCACCGCCAGCGCCGGCAACGTCGCGAACATCATCACGGTGCTCCGTATCCTGCTCGCGCCGGTGTTCGTCTGGATGCTGCTCACCGACGCGGGCGAGAACGGCTTCTTCCGCTACCTGGCCGCCGGCCTCTTCATCCTCGCGATCGTCACCGACGCGGTCGACGGATTCCTCGCCCGCAGCCGCAACCTCGTCACCGACCAGGGCAAGCTGCTCGACCCGATCGCCGACAAGGTGCTCATCGGGGCGGCGCTCGTGTCACTCTCGGTCCTCGGCGAGTTGCCGTGGTGGGTGACCATCGTCATCCTGGTGCGCGAGGTGGGCATCACGGTGCTGCGCCTCGCCCTGCTTCGTGACCACGTCATCCCGGCCGGCCTGCTCGGCAAGGTGAAGACGTGGGTGCAGGCGATCGCGATCAGCGTCGCCTTGGTGCCCTTCCCGTCCCTGCTCGGGGAATGGTTCAACGTCGTGAACCTCGTGCTCATGTCGGCCGCGGTGGTGCTGACGCTCGTGAGCGGCGTCGAGTACCTCTGGGCGGCGTGGGTGGCCGACCGGGCGAAGAAGACGGCCGCGGCCGCGCTTCCGTGACGCCGGTCCCGGCGGCTGCCGCCGAGCTCGTCGCCGAGTTGACCCGGCGCGGGCTGACGATCGCGGTCGCCGAGTCGCTCACCGGCGGGCTGCTGATCGCGGAGTTGATCGCGGTCCCCGGTGCATCAGTCGTCGTCCGCGGGGGAGTGGTGGCGTACGCCACGGAGCTGAAGGCCACGCTGCTGGGGGTCGACCGGGACCTGCTCGCGGCCTCCGGACCCATCCACCCCGACGTCGCGAAACAGATGGCCGCAGGCGTGCGCGAGCGTCTCGGAGCCGACATCGGGATCGCGACGACGGGCGCCGCCGGACCCGACCCGCAGGACGGGCACGCGCCCGGCGAGGTCTGGCTCGGATTCGCGATCGGCGGTGATGTTTCGGCCGTGGGCCTCGCACTGGGGGGTGACCGGCAGACCATCCGGGGCGACACTGTCTCCGAATCCTTGTTACGAGTTCGGCTTCTCCTCCCGGAATAGGAGGCGTTTCGATCTCGTTACAGATCGTGTCGTCACAGGCACCATGCAGTCGACACGAATTAGAGTTGTCTCACCGGGCGAGGTAGTGTTACCTCCCCGAGAAGGAGGAAGGACACACCATGGTTCTGGTTCGTCAGGAAATCGGTGACGTCCTCCGTGACTTCCGTCTCCAGAAGGCCATGACCCTCCGTCAGGTCGCGAGCCGCGCCAGCGTGGCCCTCGGTTACCTGAGCGAGGTGGAGCGCGGCCAGAAAGAAGCCAGCTCCGAGATCCTCGCCTCGGTGGCGGATGCACTCGACACGCCGATCTCGGTGATCATGCGCGAAGTCGGCGATCGCCTCGCCATCGTCGAGGGTGTCAACCTCCCGCTGCACGTTCGCTCGGTTGTTCCCGACACGCTGCCCGACGAGCTCGTCGCCGAGTTCGACGCGGACCTGATCTCGCGCTAGCGCTCCGCTCCTGAAGCTCAGCGAGTTCGATCGCGCGGTCACCGAGGAGTTCGGCGCCTTCGGCCGCGTCCTCCGCAAGGACACCGTCGTCGTCGAGCTCGGCAACCGCACTCCGGATGAGGCGCTCGCCGCCGGGATCCCCGCCCGCGATGTATGGCTGGCTCTGTGTCGCGTGCAGGAGGTCCCGTCGGGCCGATGGCACGGAGCGGGTCGCCCGGCTCCGCCACGGGGTTAGCGCCGGCCCGGATCCAGCGGTCGCGGGTGCGACACGCCGTACGATCGCCTCTCGAACATTCGTTCGGTTGTCTGTAGTGTCCTACACAACGTCGTTCGAAGACGAGTTTTCACGCTTCCGCCCGTCGCTCCGGCTCCATGTCGGTGCCCGGGCGTAGCGTTCGACTCGTCGGAAACGACATAGCCCTGTCGGGATGGCGCTGACCTTGCTTCACCGGTCGGCGCAGAATCGGCAGCCTACGGGCGCGTCACGCACCACCTGAACGAATACGGAGACCGGCCATGCCTTCACCTGCAGACCGCGAGAAAGCCCTCGAGACGGCCCTCGCACAGATCGACCGACAGTTCGGCAAGGGGAGCGTCATGCGCCTCGGCAGCGACGAACGAGCTCCGGTCGCCGTGATCCCGACGGGATCGATCGCACTCGACGTCGCGCTCGGCATCGGGGGTCTTCCCCGCGGTCGCGTCGTCGAGATCTACGGCCCGGAATCCTCCGGCAAGACCACGCTGACGCTGCACGCCATCGCCAACGCGCAGAAGGGCGGCGGTATCGCGGCCTTCATCGACGCGGAGCACGCGCTCGACCCCGAGTACGCCAAGAAGCTCGGCGTCGACATCGCCGCTCTGCTGGTTTCCCAGCCCGACACGGGGGAGCAGGCGCTCGAGATCGCCGACATGCTCGTTCGCTCGGGATCGATCGACCTCATCGTCATCGACTCGGTGGCGGCTCTCGTGCCCAAGGCCGAGATCGAAGGCGAGATGGGCGACAGTCACGTCGGCCTCCAGGCCCGCCTCATGTCGCAGGCGCTGCGCAAGCTGACCGGCGGTCTCAGCCAGACCGGTACCACGATGATCTTCATCAACCAGCTCCGCGAGAAGATCGGCGTGTTCTTCGGCAGCCCCGAGACGACCTCGGGCGGCAAGGCGCTCAAGTTCTACGCGTCGGTCCGTCTCGACATCCGTCGCATCGAGACGCTGAAAGACGGCACGGATGCCGTGGGAAACCGCACACGCGTCAAGGTCGTCAAGAACAAGATGGCGCCGCCCTTCAAACAGGCGGAATTCGACATCCTGTACGGCGTCGGAATCTCGCGAGAGGGCAGCCTCATCGACTACGGCGTCGAGCACGAGATCGTCCGCAAGTCGGGTGCCTGGTACACCTACGACGGCGATCAGCTGGGACAGGGCAAGGAGAACGCCCGCGCCTATCTGATCGAGAACGCCGAGGTCGCGAACGAGATCGAGAAGAAGATCCTCGTCAAACTCGGC
>JBDSKH010000108.1:0-22654 GCA_039917005.1 Pseudolysinimonas sp. | reverse complement strand
GCGATCAGGACCGTCTCGAACATGCTGTTCATCGACACGGTGGCCATCACATCCTGAACAAGCCGAAGGCCGGTGGCGCGAGCGGGGTGCGCGAGCACACGTCGAGGGCGAGGCCGAGCACGCGGCGGGTGTCGGCGGGGTCGATGATGCCGTCGTCCCAGAGGCGGGCGGTCGCGTGATACGGGCTGCCCTGCGCCTCGTAGTCCTCGCGGATCGGCGCGCGGAATTCCTCCTCGTCGGCGTCCGACCAGGTCTCGCCGCGGCCCTCGAGCTGATCGCGCTTGACAGTCGCGAGCACCGACGCGGCCTGCGCCCCGCCCATGACCGAGATGCGGCTGGCGGGCCACGACCACAGGAACCGCGGCGAGTAGGCCCTGCCGCACATCGAGTAGTTGCCCGCCCCGAACGAGCCGCCGATGATGACCGTCAGCTTGGGCACGCGCGTGGTGGCGACGGCGGTGACCATCTTGGCGCCGTCCTTGGCGATGCCGCCGGCCTCGGCATCCCGGCCCACCATGAACCCCGAGATGTTCTGCAGGAACACCAGCGGGATGCCGCGCTGGTCGCACAGCTCGATGAAGTGCGCACCCTTGAGGGCCGACGCCGAGAACAGCACTCCGTTGTTGGCGACGATGCCCACCGGATGCCCGTGGATACGGGCGAAGCCCGTCACAAGCGTCGCGCCGTATTCCTTCTTGAACTCGCTGAACTCGCTGCGGTCGACCAGGCGGGCGATGACCTCGCGCACGTCGTAGGCCGCGGTGACGTCGGTGGGGACGGCCGCGTACAGCTCGTCCTCGGCGGCGAGCGGCGGCACGGATGCGATGACATCCCACGCGGGCGCGGCGGATGCCGGAAGCGTGCCTACGATCTCGCGAATGATCTGCAGAGCGTGCTCGTCGTTCTCGGCCAGATGGTCGGCGACACCGCTGGTGCGGGCGTGCAGCTCGCCCCCGCCCAGTTCCTCGGGTGTGACGATCTCGCCGATGGCCGCCTTCACGAGCGGCGGGCCGCCGAGGAAGATCGTGCCCTGGCCGCGGACGATGACGGTCTGGTCGCTCATCGCGGGAACGTAGGCGCCGCCCGCGGTGCAGCTGCCCAGAACGGCGGCGAGCTGCGGGATGCGGAGCGACGACATGCGCGCCTGGTTGAAGAAGATGCGCCCGAAGTGGTCGCGATCGGGGAATACCTCGTCCTGCAACGGAAGGAACGCACCGCCGGAGTCGACGAGCGAAATGACCGGAAGCCGGTTCTCGAGGGCGATCTCCTGCGCGCGCAGGTGCTTCTTGACGGTCATCGGGTAGTAGGTGCCGCCCTTGACCGTGGCGTCGTTGCAGATCACCATGACGTGCCGGCCCTCGACCAGGCCGATGCCCGCGATCAGCCCGGCTCCGGGAGCGTCGCCCTCGTAGAGGTCGTGCGCGGCGAGCGGTGCGATCTCGAGGAACGGGCTGCCCTCGTCGAGCAGGTGCTCGACCCGCTCGCGCGGGAGCAGCTTGCCGCGGGCGACGTGCCGGTCGCGCGACGCCTCGGGTCCGCCGAGGGCGGCGCGCTCGATGTGCTCGCGCAGCTGCGCGACCAGGGCGCGTTGGGCGGTCTCGTTGGCGGCCGTCGCGGAATCGTCCGTGCGCACCATGCTCTCGATGACGCTCATGTCGCCCCGTCGTGACTAGTCGGCAATCGCTCAGTGAATGGCCATTCACCGAGATTCAGGTTAGTCGCGATTAACCGAAGTGTCTAGACTGTGGGCATGCAGACCCAGATCACCCCGCGCAGCCTGGCCAAGGCCGACCGCCGCGCCGCGCTGCTCGGGGCCGCCGCGCGCCTCTTCGCCGAGCGCGGGTTCGAGCGGGTGACGCTTGAGGAGATCGGCGGCGCCGCCGGTATCAGCGGCCCGGCTGTCTACCGTCATTTCGCGAGCAAGCAGGGAGTGCTCGCCGCGATCCTGCTCGACGCGAGCGAGGGGCTGCTCGCCGGCGGCCGTGCCGTCGTCGATCGCGAACCGGATGCCGCGGCCGCCCTCCGCGAGCTCGTCGCGTTCCATGTCGACTTCGCCCTCGCCAATGCTCCCGTCATCCGGGTGCAGGACCGCGACCTGGACAGCCTCGCGGATCCCGCGCGCCGCGATGTCCGCACGCTGCAGCGCACATACGTCGAACTCTGGGTCGAGGTGCTCGCTCGCCTCGATCCGCAGGCCGCCCCGGCGGCCCTTCGAGCGCGCGCCCACGCCGGCTTCGGGCTGATGAACTCGACGCCGCACACCGGGCGCGGCCTCACGCCCGACATCCTGGAGCACATGGCCGTCGCCGCCCTGCGGGTCTAACCGTGCGCACTCATTCCAGCGGCAGCGGGCTCGCGCTCACCGTCAGGTGAACGGAAGGGGACTCAGTCCGCCGTCGCGCAGCATCGCGAGCGCCGGGTCCCCGAGCAGCCCGCCGAGGTCGGACAGGAACCGAGCCGCCTGCTCGCCGTCTACCAGCCGGTGGTCGAACGACAGGCTCAGCGTCATGACCCGTCGGAGGGCCACCTGTCCGTGGAACTCCCACGGCCGGCTCTGCGCGGCGCCGAGGGCCAGGATGGCGGCCTCGCCCGGGTTCAGTATCGGCGTTCCGGCATCCACGCCGAACACTCCGAGGTTGCTGATCGTGATCGTGCCGCCGCTCATCCGCTCCGGCGGGGTCTTTCCGGCTCGCGCCTCCTGGGTCAGGTCGGTGAGGGCGTCGGCCAGGTCGAGCAGCGACATCGCGTGCGCATCCCGGATGTTCGGCACCACCAGCCCGCGCTCGGTCGCCGCGGCGATGCCGAGGTTCACGTAGCCGAACTGCACGATCTCCTGTGCGGCTTCATCCCACCGGCTGTTGAGTTCCGGGTGAGCGCGCAGCGCGATGACGAAAGCGCGCGCGATGAGCGCGAGCAGCGTGACACGCGTGCCCGCGAGATCGCGCCGCTCGGAGAGCCGCTCCAGCAGCTCGAGCGTCGGCGTCACGTCGACGGTGAGGAAGCACGTGGCGTGCGGAGCCGTGAACGCGCTCTGCACCATCGCCGCCGCCGTGAACTTGCGGACGCCCTTGATCGGGATGCGGCGCTCGAGGGATGCGTTTGCCGCGCTCAACTGCGGCGGAGACGTGCGCTCAACCTCGCTATGGGCTTGCTCGTACGCTGGGGCCGTAGGTGCGGTTGCAGCCTGCACGTCATCACGCGTGATCAGGCCGTCGGCGCCTGTTCCACGCAATCTCGTGAGGTCCACACCCAGCTGCTCGGCGAGGTACCGCACCGGCGGCGTCGAGCGTGGACGCTCGGCGAACGGGGCAGCCGTCGCCGTGTCCGGCACCGCCGGGGCGATAGGCGTGGGCGGGGTGGGCTCCGCCGGCTCCATGACGTGCAACCCGTGGTGTGCCGCCACACGGGCGCGGCGCACCGGGTGCCCCTTGCGATCGGGCCCAGCTCCGTACCCGACGAGGTTCGGCTCCGGATCGTCGGCATCGTCGTCGGCCGGCGCGGGCGCCGAAGCGGCTGCGGGCGGGGCGGGTGGTGGCGCGATCGCGCCATCGGGGACGGGCGCCGCGGGTGGTGGAACATCCGCCGGCACATCCCCGTCGACCTCGAACGTCACGATCAAGGCACCGACGTCCACCGTCTCGCCCGGCTCGGCGTGCAGCGCCCGCACAACACCCTCGACGGGCGAGGGCAGCTCGACGATGGCCTTCGCGGTTTCGACGTCGGCGATGATCTGGTTGAGCTCGACGCGGTCACCCGCGGCGACGCGCCACGTGACGATCTCCGACTCGGTCAGTCCCTCGCCGAGGTCGGGCAGCTTGAATTCGCGCAGCATCCCGGTCACCGTACCGCGGCGGGAGGCGCCGGCGCCTGCGCCCCGTGCCTCCCCAGCACACGGTCGACGCCATCCAGGATGCGGTCCAGATCGGGCAGGTGGTGCTTCTCCAGCTTGGCCGGCGGGTAGGGCACGTCGTGCCCGGTCACCCGCACCGGCGCCGCCTCGAGGAAATGGAAGCACCGCTCCGTCACGACGGCGGCGATCTCCGATGCGAGACCGGCCTCGCCCGGGCCCTCCTGCGCGATGACGATGCGGCCGGTGGCACGCACCGACGCCGAGACGGTGTCGTAGTCGATCGGCGAGAGCGATCGAAGGTCGATGACCTCGATCGCGACGCCCTCGTCGGCGGCGGCGAGCGCAGCATCCATCGCGACGCCCACGAGCCCGCCCCACGTGACGAGCGTCACCGCTGGACCGTCGCCCGTGCGCGCGAGCGCGACCCGCGCCGCACCGAGCGGCATCGCGTCGCCGAGCGCGACGGCATCGTCGACCTCGCCTTTGAGGTGGTACCGGCGCTTGGGCTCGAAGAAGATCACCGGGTCGTCGCTCGCGATCGACTGGCGCAGCATGGTCGCGGCGTCCTGCGGGTTCGAGACGCTGACGACGCGCAGCCCCGCGGTGTGGGCGAAGTAGGCCTCCGGCGACTCGGAGTGGTGCTCGGCCGCGCCGATGCCGCCGCCGACCGGGATGCGGATGGTGAGCGGCAGCCGCACGATGCCGCGCGTGCGAGCGTGCATCTTCGCGAGCTGCGAGACGATCTGGTCGAAGGCCGGGTACACGAAGCCGTCGAACTGGATCTCGCACACCGGCCGGTAGCCGCGGTACGCCATCCCGATGGCCGTGCCGATGATCCCGGACTCGGCGAGCGGCGTGTCCATCACGCGGCGCGCACCGAACTCGTTCTGCAGGCCGTCCGTGACGCGGTAGACGCCGCCGAGCTTGCCGATGTCCTCGCCCATCAGCAGGACGTGGTCGTCGTCGGCGAGGGCCCGGCGCAGGCCGGCGTTGAGCGCCTTGGCCAGGGTGAGGGTCGAGGTGGTCACAGTGCCGGTCCTTCCTGGGCGAAGCCCTCCAGGTAGCGGGCGTAGTCGTCGCGCTGGCGATCGAGCCCCGGATGCTGTTCCGCATACACGTGCGCGAACAGGTCGAGCGCGGGCGGGTCTTCGAGCCCGGAGATCCCCGCTCGCAGCTCACGTGCCACCCGATCGGCGGCCTCCGCGGCCCGCGCCTCGAGCTCGGGACCGGCGCCGCGCTCCTCGAGGTAGGTCCGCAGGCGGGCGATCGGGTCGCGGGCGCCCCACTCCTCGAGCTCCGCTGGATCGCGGTACCGGGTGGGATCGTCGGCGGTGGTGTGCGGACCCATGCGATAGGTCACGGCCTCGATGAAGCTGGGGCCGCCCCCGGATCGCGCGCGGTCGAGCGCCTGACGGGTGACGGCGGTTACGGCGAGCACGTCGTTGCCATCGACCTGCACACCGGGGATTCCGAAGCCGCCGGGCCGGTCGACGAGCGGGACGTGCGTCTGCACCCGCACCGGCTCGGAGATCGCGTACTGGTTGTTCTGGCAGAAGAAGACGACCGGCACCTGGAACGTCGAGGCGAAGACGAACGCCTCGCCGACGTCGCCCTCGCTCATCGCCCCGTCGCCGAAGTAGGCGACGGCTACGGCGCTATCGCCGGAGACGCCGTCGCGCACCTGATCGTGCTGGATCGCCATGGCGTATCCGGTCGCGTGCAGGGTCTGCGCCCCGATGATGACCTGCGGGGCAGCCATTCCGACCTCGAACGGATTCCAGGCGGAGGCGGTGAGTCCGCGCCAGACCCGGACCAGATCCAGGATCTCGACGCCGCGGCAGTAGGCGACGGCGTTCTCGCGGTAGCTGGAGAACACGAAGTCGTCGGAGCGGAGCGCCCGGCCGGAGCCGATCTGCGCGGCCTCCTGCCCCAGCAGCGGAGGCCACAGGGCGAGTTCGCCCTGGCGCTGAAGTGCCGTGGCCTCGGTGTCGATGCGACGGACGACGACCATGTCCTCGTAGAGGGAGGTCAACGCGGCGTCGTCGAGGTCCTGGATCCAGGGATCCCATTCCTCGGACGCATGACGCGTCCCGTGCTCGTCGAGCAGCCGGATGGGCTCTGGCATCGTCGCCTCCCTCAGGTCGCGATGGATACGACCGGTGGTAACGGTACGCCGGACTCGCAGATAGCTCAAGCCGTGCACGCACAGCTATGCAATATGCACGCCAAATCGGCCCAGCGTGCTGCTACCCTGCACACTGTGCCCAGCAACCGCGTACCCGACTACGACGCCATCGACCTGGCACTGCTCGCGGCCCTGACCGATGACCCGCGCGGGTCGTACGTGGCGCTGGCCGAGCGGCTGGGGCTCTCGCGCAACACCGTGCAGGCGCACATGACCCAGCTCGAGGCGTCCGGGGCCTTCCTGCCGTTCGACCGGCGCATCAACCCCGAGCCGCTCGGCTACCCGCTGACGGCGTTCATCGCGGTATCGGTGAAGCAGAAGGAGCTGGCCCAGATCGTGTCGCAGGTCGCGCTGATCCCCGAGGTGCTGCAGGCTCACGGGATGAGCGGGGCGTCCGATCTCATGGTGTGGGTGGTGTGCACCGACGCGCACGATCTGTTCCGGATCGACGCCGAGATCCTCGCGATCGACGGGGTCGAGCGCACCGAGACCTCGCTGTCGATGGGCGAGCTGATCCCGTTCCGGATGGCGCCGCTTCTCGATGCGCGACGCAGCTAGCCGCGCGCGGCGATGAAGGCGGCCGCCGCCGCATCCATGTCGGCGATCGTGTGGGCCGCCGAGAGCTGCACCCGCAGCCGCGAACGCCCCATCGGCACGACCGGGTACGCGAACGCGCGGACGTAGACGGGCACCTGACCGGACCCGGGAGACCCGAGGCGGGCGGCCATCGCGACGGCCTCCTCGGCATCCGGGATCATGACCGGCACGATCGGGTGCTCGCCGGACAGCAGCTCGAACCCGGCGTCGGCCATGAGAGAGCGGAACCGCGCGGCGTTCGCCGCGAGCCGGGCCCGCGCCTCGACGCCGGCCTCCGACCGGGCGAACGACAGTGCCGCCCGGGAGCCGGCGACGACCATCGGCGGCACCGCGTTCGAGAACAGGTAGGGCCGCGCGCGCTGGCGCAGCAGCTCGATGAGCGGTCCACGCCCGCTGACGTAGCCGCCCGACGCACCGCCCAGAGCCTTGCCGAGCGTGCCCGACACCAGGTCGACCCGGTCGCGCACTCCGAAGAGCTCGGGTGTTCCGGCACCGGTGTCGCCCAGGATGCCGCCGGCATGCGAGTCGTCGACCATCACCATCGCGCCGTGCTTCTCCGCCACCGCGCACACCTGATCGAGCGGCGCGATGTACCCGTCCATCGAGAACACCCCGTCGGTGACGACGAGGGTGCGCCGCGCCTTCGCCGCCGCGGTGAGCTGCACCTCGAGGTCGGCGAGCGAGCGGTTCTTGTAGCGGAACCGCTGCGCCTTCGAGAGCCGGATGCCGTCGATGATCGAGGCGTGGTTCAGCTCGTCCGAGACGACGGCGTCCTCCTCGCCGAGCAGAGTCTCGAAGACTCCGCCGTTGGCGTCGAAGCAGGACGGGAAGAGGATGGTGTCGTCGGTCCCGAGCCAGTCGGTGATCTCGTCCTCGAGGGCCTGGTGCTCGACGTGCGTGCCGCTGATGAACCGCACACTCGCCATCCCGAAGCCGTAGGCGTCGAGCGCGTCGTGCGCCGCCGTGACGACGCCCGCCGAGGAGGCCAGGCCGAGGTAGTCGTTGGTGCACAGGTTCAGGAACTCGGTGTCGTCGATCTGCACGCGAGGACCCTGCGGCGACTCGAGCGCCCGCTCGGCCTTGAAGAGCCCCGCCGCACGGATCTCGGTCAGGGTGTTCTCGACGTCGGTCGTTGTAGATTCATCGATCACCGCTCGCTCCATTCCATCAGCACCTTGCCACCGAGTCCCTCGCGCGCCGTGGCGAAGGCCGCCTCCCATTCGGAGGCGGGGAACCTGTCGGTGATCACGGGAGAGACATCCAGACCCGACCCGAGCATCGCGGTCATCAGGTACCAGGTCTCGAACATCTGTCGCCCGTAGATGCCCTGGATCGTGATCATGTGGGTGACGACCTTCGCCCATTCGATCGCGAAGTCGTCGCTCGGCAGCCCGAGCAGGGCGATCTTGCCGCCGTGGTTCATGTTGGTCAGCATCTCGGCGAGCGCGGACGCCTGCCCGCTGATCTCGAGACCGACGTCGAATCCCTCTGAAAGCCCGAGCTCGGCCCAGGCGTCGGCGACCCGGTGGCTGCGCACGTCCAGCGCGAGGTCGACGCCCATCTTCTCGGCGAGCGCGAGGCGCGAGGGATTGACATCGGTGACCACCACATGGCGTGCGCCGACGTGCTGGGCGATGCGCGCGGCCATCAGGCCGATCGGGCCGGCGCCGGTGATGAGCACGTCCTCGCCGACGAGTGGGAAGGTCAGGGCGGTGTGGACGGCATTGCCGAGCGGGTCGAAGATGGCGGCGAGGTCGGGATCCATGGCGGGCGGGTGCACCCAGACGTTGCCTGCCGGGACGACCACGAAGTCGGCGAAGGCCCCATCGCGATCCACCCCGATGCTCGAGGTGCGGATGCACATGTGGCGGCGTCCGGCGCGGCAGTTGCGGCAGACCCCGCAGACCACGTGCCCCTCGGCGGACATCAGGTCGCCGACACGCAGGTGGTCGGCACGGGCCGAGTCGACGCCCTCGCCGAGCTCGACGATCTCGCCCGAGAACTCGTGTCCCGGCACGAGCGGGGGCTTTATCGCGCCCTGCGCCCAGTGATCCCAGGATTCGATGTGCAGGTCGGTCCCGCAGATGCCGGTGCGCAGGACGCGCACCTTGACCTCGCCCGGCCCGGGCGACGGTTCCGGCACGTCGGCCAGCGTCAGGCCGGGGGCGGCCTTGTCTTTGATGAGCGCCCTCATGGGGTTCCTCCTCGTGCGTCCTCGCGCATGACGGGTGCGTCGTCGCGGGAACGTCTGGATACTAACGCGCGCCCATCCACCGATTGGTAGGATCGACCCGTCCGGCGCCATCGAGCGCCGTTGCCCGGAAAAGGGGCGATAGACCGCAGGGGCGATCCCCCGCCGCGATCGAGACACATACGGACCGTATGTAGATCTCTCGCCGAAGGACCGACTCGTGGCCACCACTCCCGCATCTGCCTCCCCTGCGCCTCCCGTGTCCGCGGGCACCGTGTCGGCGAGCATCGTCGCCGCGCTCGAGCCGCACGTGTCCGACGTGTTCGGCGTCATGGGCAACGGCAACGCCTGGTTCCTGGATGCCGTGGTCGCGTCGTCGCTGGACTACACCGCCGTGCGGCACGAGTCCGCCGCCGTGGCCGCCGCCGACGCGTACTTCCGCTCGTCCGGACGCCTCGCCGTCGCCACCACCACCTACGGCCCCGGGTTCACCAACGCGCTGACCCCGCTGACCGAGGCGGCGAAGGCGCGCATCCCGCTGGTGCTCGTCACCGGCGACGCGCCCGAGCCGCGGCGGCCGTGGGACATCGACCAGCGGGCCCTGACCGAGGCGGCCGGCGCCACCTATCTGGCCGTCGGCGCGGCGGACGCCGGCGAGATGACGCGGCACGCGATCGAGCTCGCCCTCGCCGGCCACGGTCCCGTTGTGCTCGCGATCCCGTACCACCTGGCGGCTGCGCACGGCACAGAGACAGACAGCGCCGGTGTCGCCGCCAGCGACCTCGCGGTCGTCGATGCGGCGCCCGCTACCGACGCTGCTGCGATCTCTGCGGCCGCCGGCATCCTCGATACGGCAGAGCACCCCGTCATCCTCGCCGGCCGCGGTGCCTGGCTGGCGGGAGCCCAGGATGCCGCGGCGGCGCTCGCGTCCCGCCTGGGCGCGCACACGGCGACGACCGCCCTCGCGATGTCGTTCTTCGGCGACGAGCCCGGAACGGGCGGATCGCTCGGCGTCGCCGGAGGCTTCGCCACCGAGGCCACGGCCGACGAGATCGCGCGCGCCGACGTGGTGCTCGTGCTCGGCGCGAGCCTCTCGCAATTCACCATGCGCTTCGGCCACGCGTTCGCGGAAGACGCCCATGTCATCCAGGTCGACGTTGCGGACGCGCCGACCCACCCGCGCGTGGACACCTATCTGCGGGGCGACGCGGCCGAGACGGCGGCGGCGCTGCTCGCCGCGCTCGACGAGAGTGCGCGCCGTCATCCCCATCCCGCTCCCGGTCCGGTCGCGCAGACCCGCCCGGACGGCGACGATCTCGCCCCCGACGGCCGCCTCGATCCCCGCAGCCTCACGGCCCGGCTCGACGCGATCCTTCCCCCCGATCGCACCGTCGTCCAGGACGGCGGCCACTTCATCGGCTGGGGCCCGACCTACCTCCGCATCCCCGCGCCGGACCGCCTGCTCATGGTGGGCACGGCATTCCAGACGATCGGGCTCGGGCTCGCGAGCGCCGTCGGTGCCGGCCGCGCCGTCCCCGAATCGACCATCGTGCTCTGCACGGGCGACGGCGGGGCGCTGATGGGGCTCGCTGATCTCGAGACGGTGGTCCGGTCGGTGCGACGCGGGGTGATCGTCGTGTTCAACGACGCCGCTTACGGTGCCGAGATCCACCAGTACGGCGTGCGCGGCATCGACACGGCGCCCATGCTGATCGACGAGGTCGACTTCGCCGGGATCGCCGCAGCGCTGGGCGCCTCATCCGCGGTCGTCTGCGAGCTCGGCGACCTGCGCGCGCTGGAGACCTGGCTCGCCTCGGGTGTCGACGGCGTCTTCCTCGCCGACTGCCGGGTGTCGCGAACCGTGGTCGCGCCCTACATGGCCGAGGTCGTCGCTGCGGCGACCGGGCACGTCAATACGAGCGAGCCCGACTAATCCCGATCCACGATCAGGTTCGTGATGCGCGCGGTACACAGCCGGCGGCCGGTGTCGTCGCTGACCACGACCTCGTGACTCGTGACGGTGCGCCCGAGCCGGATGGCGGTCGCGACCCCCGTGACGATCCCCTCCCGCGCGGACGCGTGGTGGGTCGCATTGATGTCGAGCCCGACCGCGCTCTTGCCGAGCGAATCGGCGTGGATGACGGCCGCCCACGACCCGAGCGCCTCCGCGAAGGCGATCGAAGCGCCTCCATGGAGGAGGCCGAAGGACTGCCGGTTGCCCTCGACGGGCAGCGTCGCGACGACCCGCTCGGCAGACTCCTCGACGATCGTGACGCCCATCTTCTCGTCCAGTTCACCGAGCTCGATCTTCCACACGCGGCCAGTGTAGGAGTAAGTTTATTTCCCGAACGATCGGTCACTAATTCGAGGCCAGCCATCCAGTCAGGAGTTCCCGTGCGCATCGAGAGGCTCCCGGATCGCGTGGTCGCCACCCTCGACCGGCCGGAGGTTCGCAATGCGATCGACCGAGCCACGACCGACGCCCTCCACGACCTCTGCGCGGAACTCGAAGCCGAGCCCCGCATCCTGATCATCACCGGGGCCGGTGGGGTCTTCGCGTCGGGCGCCGACATCGCCGAGCTGCGCGATCGGAACGCCGACGACGCGCGGGCAGGCATCAACGTGCACACGTTCATCCGCGTTCACGAGTTGCCGATGCCCGTCATCGCGGCCGTCGACGGCTGGGCGCTGGGAGGCGGGGCCGAGCTCGCCTATGCGGCCGACATCCGGATCGCGTCGCCGGACGCCCGTTTCGGCAACCCCGAGACCGGTCTCGGCATCATCGCGGCGGCCGGCGCGAGCTGGCGGCTCAAGGAGATCGTCGGCGACGCCCTCGCCATCGATCTGCTGCTGACCGGCCGGGTGCTCGATGCCGGCGCGGCCCTGGCGGCCGGGCTGGTGTCGTCGATCCACCCAGCCGGCGAGCTGCTCGCCGCCACCCACGCCCTCGCCGACCGGATCGCCGCCAACGACCCGCGCGCCACCCAGTTCACCAAGCGGGTTTTCGCCGCCCCCCGCGACGCGCACCCCGCCGTCGACATCGAGGCGCAGGCGGAGCTCTTCGAGAGCCCCGAGAAGATGCGCCGGATGACCGAGTTCCTCGAGCGGAAGAAGAAGTGACCGGCACCGGCACCGGCGGCGTTCCGCAGCACGTCGGCGTGCTCGGCGGAGGCCGCATGGGGGCTGGGATCGCACACGCCTTCGTGCTCGCGGGGGCAGAGGTCGTGGTCGTCGAGCGTGACGCCGGGCTTGCCGAGGCCGCGGGCGCCCGGGTGCGCGAGAGCATCGCGGCGAGTGTTGCTCGGGGCAGCACGACCCGCGGCGCCGACGAGCTCGGCGCGGCACTGCGCACGGCGACCGACGCTACGGTGTTCGAGGGGTGCTCCCTCGTGATCGAGGCCGTGCCAGAAGACCTGGCCCTGAAGATCGAAGCGCTGCAGAGGGTGGAGGCGACGATCGCGCCCGGCTCGGCCATCGCATCCAACACCTCGTCTCTGTCGATCGACACGCTCGCGGCCGCGCTCGGCCGCCCCGCCGACTTCATCGGCCTGCACTTCTTCAACCCGGTGCCCGCATCGGACCTCGTCGAGATCGTGCTCGGGTCGGCGACCGCACCCACGCTGGCCGACAGCGCCCGCGGCTGGGTTGCGGCCCTGGGCAAGACCCCCATCACCGTGCATGACGCGCCCGGGTTCGCCTCGTCGCGGCTCGGGGTCGCGATCGGGCTGGAGGCGATCCGCATGCTCGAGGCGGGGGTCGCGAGCGCCGAGGACATCGACACCGCCATGACCCTGGGCTACAAGCACCCCGTCGGGCCGCTGCGCCTGGCAGATCTCGTCGGGCTGGACGTGCGTCTCGGAATCGCCGAGTACCTGCACGCCGAGCTCGGCGATCGCTTCGAACCGCCCGCCCTGCTGCGACAGCTGGTCGCCGAGGGCAAGCTCGGCCGCAAGTCCGGCCAGGGCTTCTTCACCTGGAAGGACTGAGATGACCACCCCCATCTTGCCGAGCTATGTCCGCGGCGACTGGTGGACCCCCGCCGACGACGCGGCGACCACGGTCGTGCGTGACGCCTCCACCGGCGAACCCGTCGTGCGCGTCAGCGCCGACGGACTCGACCTCGGTGGCGCCCTCGAGTACGCCCGCACCGTCGGGCAGGCGAGTCTGGGAGCGTTGACCTTCCATCAGCGAGCGGTGCTGCTGAAACGGTTCGCGCTGATCCTGACCCAGCACAAAGACTCGCTGTATGCGATCTCGTCGCACACGGGCGCAACGACCAACGACAGCTGGGTCGATATCGACGGCGGCATCGGCGTGCTGTTCACCTACTCGTCGAAGGGCCGGCGCGAGCTGCCGAACGCGAAGGTCTACGTCGACGGCCCGGCCGAATCGCTCTCGAAGGACGGCTCATTCCTCGGCCAGCACATCTACACGCGCCTTCCCGGAGTCGCGGTGCAGATCAACGCATTCAACTTCCCGGTGTGGGGGTCGCTCGAGAAGTTCGCGCCGGCATTCTTGGCCGGCGTGCCGTCTATCGTGAAGCCGGCCACCCCATCCGGATACCTCGCCGAGGCTTTCGTACGGATCCTCGTCGAATCGGGCGAGCTGCCGGAAGGCTCGTTGCAGCTCGTGTCGGGAAGCGTCCCGACCCTGTTCGACGAGCTGCGGCTGGGCGACATCGTCGCGTTCACCGGGTCGGCGTCGACCGCCGAGCGGCTGCGGTCGCACGAGTGCGTGCAGACCGGCGGCGTGGTGTTCAGCAGCGAGACCGATTCGATCAACGCGTCGGTGCTGGGCCTGGATGCCGTGGCCGGCACTCCCGAGTTCGATGCGTATGTGAGGCAGCTGGCCCTCGAGATCATGCTCAAGGCGGGTCAGCGCTGCACCGGCATCCGGCGCGCGATCGTGCCGACCGGGTCGGTGGATGCCGTGGTCGACGCCGTGCGCGCGCGCTTGGCCGAGAAGGTCGTGGTCGGCGATCCGCGCACCGAGGGCGTCACGATGGGGCCGCTCGTTTCCGTGGAACAGCGCGACGAGGTGCTGCGTCAGGTCGGCAAGCTGGTCGACGCCGGAGGCGAACTGGTCATCGGCAGCACCGACGCGCCGGCGGGGGTCGATCCGGCGGGCGCCTTCGTGCAGCCGATGATCCTGCGATTCGCCGATTCTTCGGTGGGCGCCCTGCACGAGATCGAGGCCTTCGGACCGGTGTCGAGCATCCTGACCTACGACACCGTCGACGAGGCGGTCGCGCTCGTCGCTCGCGGTGGCGGTTCGCTCGTGACCTCGGTCGCGACGCACGATCCGGTGTTCGCCGTCGAACTGACCTCGAGGATCTCTGCCTACAACGGACGCGTCCTGCTGCTCGATCGCGACGACGCGAGGTCCTCGACGGGCCACGGCTCCCCCATGCCGCATCTCGTGCACGGCGGGCCGGGGCGTGCCGGTGGCGGCGAGGAGCTCGGCGGCATCCGGGCCGTGCTGCACCACATGCGGCGCACCGCGATCCAGGGCTCGCCCGACATGCTGACGGCGCTCACCGGAGTGTGGCACGCGGGCGCCGCGTCGCAGCCGGGTGGCGTTCACCCGTTCCGCAAGAGCCTGGCCGAGCTGAAGATCGGCGATCAGCTGGTCTCGCCCTCGCGCGAGGTCACCCTCGACGACATCGAGACATTCGCCGCGTTCACCGGCGACGACTTCTACGCCCACATGGACGAGAAGGCCGCAGCGGCGAACCCCTTCTTCCCGGGGCGTGTGGCACACGGGTACCTGCTGGTCTCGTGGGCCGCCGGCCTGTTCGTGGATGCCAGGCCCGGTCCCGTGCTGGCGAACTCCGGTCTCGAGAACCTCAAGTTCGTGACCCCGGTCTCCCCAGGCGACACGATCCGAGTGGAGCTGACCGCGAAGCAGATCACCCCGCGCGAGACCGACGACTACGGCGAGGTGCGCTGGGACGCGGTGCTGCGCAACCAGAACGACGAGCTCGTGGCACAGTACGACGTGCTGACCCTGGTCGCGAAGACGCGCGAGGCCGTCCCGGCCTGACATCGCCGAGCGTGCACCTTCACGCCGAGCGAGGTTGGTGCACCGTGCGCGCTCGACGCCAAGGCACACGCTCGAGCGGGGTCAGGCGCGCGGCATGCGGAGGCCGTCGACGGCGACGGCGAGTACGTCCGCGGCAAGGCGGGCAGCGTCTTCCGGACCCTCGGGGCGGTACCACTCCACGATCGAGTTGATCATTCCGAAGAGCAGCCGCTCGGCCACCCGCGGGTCGATGTCTGCGCGAAGCTCCCCGGCATCCTGGGCCTCGATGACGAGCTCGGTGATGGCGCGGTCGAACTCGCGGCGGCGACCGAGCGCGGCCCGCTCGACCTCGGTGTTGCCGCGCAGGCGCAGCAGCAGGGTCACGTAGGGCAGGCGTTCGACGAGCACGTGCACGGCGCGATCGAGCACGAACTGCAGGCGGCTGGCCGGCGACCCCGTCACCGAGGCAGGCTCTCGCAGCACCGCCTCGAGGGCGCCGAGGCCCTCGTCGAGAGCCTGCTCGAGCACGGCGTCCTTCGACGGGAAGTGGTGGTAGATCGCCGACTTCGACAGGCCGAGCCGATCGGCGAGCATGCCCATCGACGTCGCGTCGTAGCCGAACTCGTTGAACGCGTTGACCGCGATCTCGAGCACGGCCTTGCGGTCGTATCCGGGGCGCCCACGCCGCGCCTCGGCCGTTGTCATTTTGTGAAGCTCCGGCCGCGGAACTCGGCCACGACATCGCCGGTCTCATCGACGACCCGCACGTCGTAGACTCCGGTGCGCCCGACCCGCGAGCGGCGCTCGGCGCTCGCCGTCAGGGTTTGGCCCGCGCGCGTCGGCTTGAGGAACGAGATGTCGGCGCCCGCGGCGACGGTCACCCGTTGGTCTTCGTTGCAGGCGATCGCGAACGCGGTATCGGCGAGCGAGAACACGAAGCCCCCATGCGTGATGTCGTGGCCGTTCATCATCTCGTCGCGCAGCAGCATCGAGACGATCGAGCGACCCGGTTCGTCGAGTTCGACGACCATTCCGAGCATCGCCGAGGCGCGATCGCGGCGCATCATCTCGCGCTCGTTTCGCCGCTCGACTTTGGCCATGGCGCCAGCATATACTTTCTGAACGATCGGTAAGTAAAGGAGTCGCAGATGACACCAGAAGAGCAGCGCTTCGACGAGCTCATCGCCGCCGACTCCCGCATCGAGCCGCGCGACTGGATGCCCGAGGCGTACCGCAAGACGCTCGTGCGCCAGATCAGCCAGCACGCGCACTCCGAGATCATCGGGATGCAGCCCGAGGCGAACTGGATCACGCGCGCTCCCAGCCTGAAGCGCAAAGCGATCCTGATGGCCAAGGTGCAGGACGAGGCGGGCCACGGCCTCTACCTCTACTCCGCGGCGCAGACCCTCGGCACGACACGCGACGACATGATGGACGCCCTCATCGCCGGCAAGGCCCGCTACTCCAGCATCTTCAACTACCCGACTCCGACATGGGCCGACATGGGCGCGATCGGCTGGCTCGTCGACGGCGCCGCGATCTGCAACCAGGTGCCGCTCTGCCGCGCCAGCTACGGCCCCTACGGACGCGCGATGGTGCGCATCTGCAAAGAGGAGAGTTTTCACCAGCGGCAGGGCTTCGAGATCCTGCTCGAGCTGATGAACGGCACCGACGCCCAGCGCGAGATGGCGCAGGATGCGGTGAACCGCTGGTACTGGCCGTCGCTCATGATGTTCGGCCCGCCCGACGACGAGAGCCCCAACTCCGCGCAGTCGATGGCCTGGAACATCAAGCGCTTCAGTAACGACGAACTGCGTCTGCGGTTCGTCGGGATGCTGGTGCCGCAGGCGGAGGTGCTCGGGATCACGCTTCCCGACCCCGAGCTGCGCTTCGACGAGGCCACCGGCGACTACGTCATCGGAGAGATCGACTGGACCGAGTTCAACGAGATCCTGGCCGGCAACGGACCCTGCAATGCCCAGCGCATCCAGAATCGGCGCGACGCGCACGAGGAGGGCGCCTGGGTCCGTGAAGCCGCCGCCTCGTACGCCCGCAAGCAGGCCGAGAAGACCGAGAAGACCGCCGCATGACCACCCCCGGCGAAGACGAGACGGAGCCCTGGCCGCTCTGGGAGGTCTTCGTGCGCGCGAACCGTGGCCTCAGCCACGTCCACGTCGGCTCGCTGCACGCGCCCGACCCCGAGATGGCGCTCCGCAACGCGCGCGACGTCTATACCCGCCGCAAGGAGGGCGTGTCGATCTGGGTCGTGCCCGCGGCGGCGATCACCACGAGCGACCCCGACGCCCGCGACGCCTTCTTCGAGAGCCCCGCCGGCAAGAACTACCGCCATGCCGGCTACTACACGAAGGCCGAGGGGGTGAAGCACCTATGAGCAAGAGCTATGCAGGTCACGACGAATCGGTCGGCGGCGAGGAAGACCCACACGGCGACGTCGCGGTCGACGTGCTCGAACTCGCCGACGAGTTGGCCGGCGACTCGGGTGCCGTCGCGTCCGCCGATGCCGCCGAGTACGCGCTCTGGCTCGGCGATGACTCGCTGGTGCTCGCCCAGCAGCTCGGCTGGTGGATCGCCCGCGCTCCCGAGCTCGAGGAGGACGTGGCGCTCGGCAACATCGGATTGGATCTGCTGGGGCACGCACGTTCGCTGCTGCACTATGCCGGCACGGCATCCGGACGCACCGAGGACGAACTGGCCTACTGGCGCGACGAGCCCGAGTTCCGCAGCGCCTGGCTCTTCGAACAGCCCAACGGCGACTTCGCCCACACGATCGTGCGGCAGCTGCTCGTCGCGCTCTACCTCGAGGCGCTTTACGCCCGCCTGATCGCGAGCACCGACGCCACACTCGCCGCGATCGCCGCCAAGGCCGTGAAAGAGGTCGCGTACCACGTCGACCACGCCGAGCAGTGGATGCTGCGCCTCGCCCTCGGCACCGACGAGTCTCTGAGGCGCGTGACCGTGGCGCTCGAAGACCTCTGGCCGTACATCGCAGAGCTCTTCCAGGATGCACCGCTCATCGATCGGCTGGAGGGGATCGCCGTACGTCCCAGCGAGCTGGAACAGCCGGTGATGGATGCGGTGGCTAAGACCCTGCGCGCCTGCGACCTCGAAGCGCCCACGGTTGCAATGGCGTCGGGCGGCGGACGCAGCGGACATCACTCGTCCTACCTGGGATACCTCCTGGCGGAGATGCAGGTGCTGGCCCGCCAGCATCCGGGGGCGAAATGGTGACCAGCGTGGGCGCAGTCGCCCCGACGCGGACTCGCGCCTGGGACATCGCGGCGACCGTCGTCGACCCTGAGATCCCGGTGCTCACGATCGAGGACCTCGGCGTGCTGCGCACCGTCGAGGAAGACGGTGACCGTGTGCGGGTCGAGCTGACCCCGACCTACAGCGGCTGCCCCGCGATCGACGCGATGCGCGACGACGTGCGTTCCGCGCTGCTCGGCGCCGGCTACCGCGACGTCGAGGTCCGCATGGTGCTGGCGCCCGCCTGGACCACGGACTGGATGACCGACGCCGGCAAGAGCAAGCTGCGCGAGTACGGAATCGCGGCCCCGAACGGCTCGGCTCCGGTGCACGGGAGCGGTCGCACCGTGCTGCGGATGGCCGTCAAGTGCCCGCGCTGCGACTCGCTCGACACGCGCGAGCTTGCCCGCTTCGGGTCGACGTCGTGCAAGGCGCTCTACGAGTGCCGGGCGTGCCTCGAGCCGTTCGACTTCTTCAAGGTGCTGTAAGTGGCGCGGCAGTCGAGCGAGCGGGTGCGGGCCCCGCGAGTGCGGAAGCGCGCCCGCTTCCACGAGCTCGAGGTCGCCGAGGTGCGCCCGCTGACCGCCGACAGCGTCGAGGTCAGCTTCACGGTGCCGCCCGAGCTGCACGAGGAATACGACTACCTGCCGGGGCAATACGTCGCCCTGCGCCACACCATCGACGGGCACGAGCTGCGCCGCAGCTACTCGATCTGCCGGCCGCCGCAGCAGTACACGGACGGGGCCGGACGCATCAGCGTCGGCATCAAGCGCGACCTGGGCGGGCGGTTCTCGACCTGGGCGAACGGCGAACTGCAGGCGGGCGACCGGATCGACGTGATGAGCCCCCAGGGGACGTTCACGACCGGGCTGCCCGACCTCGACGGTGTCGATGGTCGTGGCGCCCACATCGTCGGCATCGCCGCCGGCTCGGGGATCACGCCCCTCATGTCGGTCGCCCACACGGTGCTCGAGGCCAACGACACGTCGCGCTTCACCCTCGTCTACACGAACCGCTCGACACTCGACGTGATGTTCCTCGAGGAGCTCGCCGACCTGAAGGACCGCTACCCGGCCCGCCTCGCGCTGCATCACGTGCTGTCGCGCGAGCAGCGCGCGGCTCCGCTGCTCTCCGGCCGCATCGATGCCGAGAAGCTCGGGATCATGCTCGACGTGCTGATCCGGCCAGAGGCCGTCACCGAGTGGTTCCTCTGCGGGCCGTTCGAGCTGGTCGAGCTGTGCCGCGAGACGCTCGCCGAGCGCGGGGTGCCGGCCGACCGCATCCGGTTCGAGCTGTTCACGACGAGCGCGGACCGCATCGAGGGCGACGTCGGCCGACCTGTCATCGTGCGTCCCGACGAGGAGACCATCCGCATCGACTTCACGCTCGACGGGCTCTCCGCGAGCGTCGAGACGCCGGTGAGCGCGCGCGAGTCGATCCTCAATGCGGCGCTGCGGGTGCGATCCGACGTGCCGTTCGCGTGCGCGGGCGGCGTCTGCGGCACCTGCCGTGCGCGGCTCGTCGAGGGCAAGGTGCAGATGACCGAGAACTATGCGCTCGAACCCGAGGAGCTGGAGCGCGGGTACGTGCTCACCTGCCAGTCGCATCCCCAGACGCCGGTCGTCGTCGTCGACTATGACGTGTAGTCCGCCCGTTCAGCTAGGAGCCCCGAGATGTCACCGAGCTCAGTCATCACCACCGTCACCGACGGCGTCGCCGAGATCGTGCTCGACGCCCCCGACCGGCTGAACGCGCTCAACCCGGCCGGCATCGCCGAGCTCGATGCGGCCTACGCCGCCGCCGAGGCGCGCGTCGCCGACGGATCCGTGCGGGCACTGGTACTTCGCGGTGAGGGTCGGGCGTTCTGCGCCGGGCGCGACATCTCGGGCGTCGACCCGCGCACCGACGACGTCATCGGGTACCTCGGCGGGCTCGTCACCCCACTGCTGCGGCGCATGAGCGCCTTCCCCGCGCCCACGTTCGCGGTAGCGCACGGCGCATGCCTCGGCGTCGGGCTCGGACTGCTCATCGCCACCGACGTGGTCTACGTCGCCGCCACCGCCAAGATCGGCTCGCCCTTCGCGAAGCTCGGCGCCACGCTCGACTCGGGAGGTCACGCCCTGTTCTACGAGCGACTCGGCGCCCACAAGACGCTCGACCTGATCTACACCGGGCGGCTCATGTCGGGCACCGAGGCCGTGGAGTCGGGACTGTTCTCGCGGGCGTTCCCCGCCGACGACGTCCTGACCGCGACTCGGGATGCCGCGCGGGCCGCCGCGGCCGGGGCGACCCAGGCGTTCCTGGCATCCAAGGCGCTCGTCCAGTCACTGCGCGACGAGCGTCTCGGACTCTGGGACTCGCTCGCCGTCGAGAATCGCGCGCAGGCTGCGCTCTGCGATACCGATGACTACCGCGAGGGTTTCGCGGCGTTCCAGGAGAAGCGCGAGCCGACCTTCACCGGCCGCGCCTGAGCCGCCCTAGAGCTCGGGGAAACGCCGCAGCGGGTGCTCGATCGCATCGACGACCGCGCGCAGGAATCCCGACGCGTACCCGCCGTCGCAGACGCGGTGGTCGAAGACCAGCGACACCTGCGTGATGCGCCGGGCCACGATCGCGCCGTCGACGACCCATGGGCGCTCGATCATCCGGCCGATGCCGAGGATCGCCACCTCGGGGTGGTTGATGATCGCTGCCGAACCGTCGACGCCGAGGCTGCCGTAGTTGTTGAGGGTGAACGTCGACCCGGTCAGCTGGCCTGGCGCGGCCGTCCCCGCGCGCGCGGCGTCGGTCATGGCGCGGATCGCCTCATCGAGCTGCCCTAGCGACATGCCTTCGGCGTTCCGCACGACCGGGACCAGCAGGCCGCGCTCGGTGTCGGCCGCAACGCCCAGATGGATGCCGTCGAGGTACTCGAGGGCGGTTCCGTCGGCGGACAGCCGGGCCGCGAGCACGGGGAACTCCTCGAGCGCGGCCACGACGTAGCGGGCGATCATCGAGGTGAGCGATGGCGCGCGGCCGCTCAGCGCGTCGTCGGCGGCCATCGACTGACGGACGGTCCACATGTCGGTCGCGTCGACATCCACCCAGACGGTCGCCTCAGGGATCTCGGCGCGGCTGCGGGTCATCTTGGCGCCGACGGTCTTGCGCAGCATGCTGAGCGGCTCGGTGCGGACGACGTCGGAGCCGGGGGCGCCGGGCGCGGCACCCGGCGTCGCGGCGTGCGGCGCGGCGAGTGCTGCCCCGAGCACGTCGGCGCGCGTGATGATGCCCTCCGGCCCGGTCGGGGTGACCGCGTGGAGATCGACTCCGCGCTCCTGCGCGAGACGGCGGACGATCGGCGAGCGCACGGCGATCGGACCGGTCGTCGCCGGAGGTTCGGGGGGCGCCTTCTTCGCAGCAGCCGCACCGCGCGGGCGGCGGGTGCGGCCCCCGGCCTTCGCCTCCCCGGTGCCGTAGCCGATGAGCACGTTGCCGGAGCCCGCGCGTTCCTCGGCGCGATAGGCGTCCTTCGCGGCGTCGGTCACGCCGCCATCCGTTCCATCGGCGGCCGCCTCGGTCACCTCCCCCGCCTCGGTCACCTCGACGAAGGGCGCTCCGACCAGCAGCACATCGCCCTCGGAACCGTGCAGCGCGGCGACGGTTCCCGCGAACGGCGACGGCACCTCCACGATGCTCTTCGCGGTCTCGACCTCGGCGATCGGCTGGTCGGTGGTGATCGTGTCCCCGACCGCGACCAGCCATTTCACGAGCGCCGCCTCGGTCAGACCCTCGCCGAGGTCGGGGAGCCGGAAGACCCGGGCGCTCATCCGCCTGCCTCCGTGTCCTCGTCACCGGGCAGGTACAGCGAGTCGATCGCGTCCAGGATGCGGTCGACGTCGGGCAGGTAGAAGTGCTCGAGCTTCGGCGGCGCGAAGGGCACGTCGAAGCCGGTGACCCGGCGGACGGGCGCCTCGAGATAGGCGAAGCACCGTTCGGATACCCGCGCTGCGATCTCGGACGCGACGCTCGCGAATCCGGGAGCCTCTGCCACCACCACCGCCCGCCCGGTCGACCGCACCGCCGCCGTCACGGTCGCATCGTCGAACGGCGTCAGTGTGCGGATGTCGACCACCTGCACGCTGCGTCCCTCGACCTCGGCGGCCTCCGCGGCTGCAAGCGCCGTGGGGACCGACGTGCCGTAGGCGAGCAGGGTGACGTCGCTGCCGGGCCGCACGATCGCGGCCTCCCCGATCGTCGCGGTCACGCTCGTGTCGACGACGCCCTTCGACCAGTAGAGCTTCTTGGGCTCGAGGAAGACGACGGGGTCCGGATGCCGGATCGCCGCCCGCATGAGCGAGTAGGCATCCTGCGGGGTCGACGGCGCGATCACCGTGAGGCCCGGCGTGTGCACGTAGTAGGCCTCGGAGGAATCGCAGTGGTGCTCGACCCCTCCGATGCCGCCGCCGTACGGGATGCGGATCACGATCGGCAGGCGCATGGCGCCCTTCGTGCGGGTCCCCATCTTCGCGACGTGCGACACCACCTGCTCGAAGGCCGGGTAGGC
>JBDSKH010000107.1:0-8033 GCA_039917005.1 Pseudolysinimonas sp. | reverse complement strand
CGCCCCTTCTGCTGCCTGCCTCGCCGCCCGCTCTGCCGCCCGGCTCCGAATACCATCGGATGGTGACGCGGACGATGCGAGTGGCCGGCCCGGCTCTGCTGCTGGCCGCGGCTCTCGCGACGGCACTCTGGGCGCTCGCCTTCGGTGGCGGCGCGGACGCGCAACCCCTCATCGACCCCGGCGCCGTCACGCGGTACGGGCTCCCGCTCACCAAGCTCGTGATGAATCTCGGGGTGGCGGTGGCGCTGGGCGCGCTCGCCCTGGCGGTCTTCGCGCTGAGGTCTCACGCGAGCGGCTCGGACAGCGACGAGTTCGGCCGTGCCCTCGACATCGCGGCAGCGGGCTCCGGCGTCTGGGCGGTGGCCGCGGCGGCGACGGGACTGTTCTCCTATTCGAGCGTCTCCTACATCCCGATCGCCTTCGACGACGCGTACGGCCAGGGACTCGGCGTCTACCTGACGCAGACGGAGCCCGGACGCGCGTGGCTCATCACGACGCTGGTCGGGGCGGCGGTCACGGTGCTGTGCTTCGCGGTGCGGAACGTGACCGCCCTGGGGTTCGTCGTGGCGCTCGCCGTGCTGGGGCTGATCCCGCTCGCGCAGGAGGGTCACGCCGGCGACACCGCGAGTCACGACGCCGCCGTCACGGCGATCTGGCTACACGTGCTCTTCGCCGGCTTCTGGCTCGGCGGACTCGTGACGATCACCGTGCTCCGCAGCCGCCTGACTCCCGCCCGGCTCGCGGCCGTGCTGCCGCGCTACTCGACCATCGCCCTCATCTGCTTCATCGTGGTGGCGGCCTCCGGATATGAGAGCGCATCGATCCGCGTCGTGACGCCCGAGAACCTCCTGACGCCATACGGCATCCTGGTGCTCGTCAAGGTCGCGGCCCTGGGCGGGCTCGGTCTCTTCGGCGCATACCAACGCCGCATCCTGATCGGCCGGGTCACGGCGACCGGCAGCCCGCGATGGTTCTGGATGGTCGTGGCCGCCGAGCTCGCGTTCATGGGCGTCGCGTCGGGGGTCGCCGCCGCGCTCGCGCGCACCAGCCCTCCCGTGGCTGCGGTCCCCACCACGGAGCTTCCCGATCCCTCCCCCGCGTTGCTGCTCACCGATCGCGAGCTGCCGCCCGAGCTCGCGCCGGCGACCTGGCTGACCCAGGGGAACCTCGACCTGCTCTGGACGCTGGTCTGCGCCTTCGCGCTCTTCTTCTACCTGGCCGGTGTCCGGCGGTTGCGGCGGCGTGGAGACAGCTGGCCGTGGTACCGCACGGCTCTCTGGGTGGCGGGCATCCTGCTGCTGTTCTGGGTCACGAACGGCCCGGTCAACGTCTACGAGCGGTTCCTGTTCAGCGCGCACATGCTGGGTCACATGCTGCTGAGCATGGCCGTCCCGGTGCTCCTCGTGCTCTCGGCGCCGATCACCCTGGGGCTGCGAACCATCCGCAAGCGTGACGACGGGTCGAGGGGCGCCCGCGAGTGGATCATGCTCGCCGTGCATTCGCGCGTCGCGGCCGTACTGACGCACCCACTGGTCGCGGGCGGACTGTTCGCCGCATCGCTCTGGGTCTTCTACTACTCGCCGCTGTTCCGCTGGTCGACCGAGGACCACGTCGGGCACACCTGGATGGTCATGCACTTCCTGATCACGGGGTACCTCTTCGCGCAGACGCTGGTCGGCATCGACCCGGTGGCGGGGCGGCCGCCGTATCCGCTGCGCCTTCTGCTCCTCCTGGCGACCATGGCCATGCACGCGTTCTTCGGCCTCTCGCTGGTCACCGGCACGGCTCTGCTGCTGCCCGACTGGTATGGCGCGATGGGGCGCACCTGGGGAGTGTCGCCGCTCGCCGATCAGCAGGCCGCGGGCGGGATCGCGTGGAGCGTCGGCGAGTTGCCGACGGTCGCGTTGGCGATCCTGGTGGCCGTGCTCTGGAGCCGCAGCGACGAGCGCGACGCCCATCGCGGCGACCGTGCAGCGGACCGTGACGGCGAGGCCGAGCTCACCGCCTACAACGCCATGCTCAAGAGGCAGAGTCTCAATCCACCTCGCTGACGGTCAGGTTCTCGCCGTCGACGGAGACCGTGTAGCTCACCTCGAAGACGACGTCCTCGTCGAAGGTCGACACCGTGCCTTCGAAGAGCGACTTCACCTCGACGACCAGGTGGGCAGTCCCCGACGCCGGCGGGGTGACCCAGGTGCCGAACACGGCGCCCGGCTCGACCTCGAGCACCGGGTAGGCGAGCATCGTCCAGACCGGGTCGGAGACCACCCGGTTCGTGATCGTCTTGCCGAACGGGCATCCGGTCGGGAACAGCACCTGCTGCGTCGTGCAGTCGTCGAGGTGGGCCCGCACCTCCTCGTCGATGGTGGATGCCAGGGCGGGGCCCGCCTGCACGTCGACCACCGCATCCGGAACCGCGCCGACCTCGTCGGCCAGCACGGTCACATCGCGGGCCTGCAGGAAGGTGCTGTCATGCCCGAACACGTAGGAACCCGGAACGAGCACCGCGTACTCGACGGGTCCGGCTACGCCCTCCCCCTCCCGCGCGGTCGCCAGTTGCACGCCATTCGCCGTGAATCGCGGATCGTGCCGCACGTCGAGCACGATCCGCGCGACGGGGCTCTCGGAGAATCCCCACTCGGGGAACAACCCGAGGCGTGTTCCGACTCGCTCGACCTCGAAGGCGGTCGTTCCGTGGCCGCCCGGCGACGTCCACGCGAACGTGACGCGGTGCCGTGCGCCGCCCAGATCGTCGTCGGACAGCTGCCGGATCCCGGTGAGCCCGGTGAGCACGCGGTCGTCGAGCAGGGCGTCTTCGGCCCCCGCGGCATCGACCCCCGGAAGGTCGAGGGCGCTCTGCGCGTCGCCGCGGGCGACGGCGTCGAGATAGACGCGGACGAAGTCGCCGGGCCCGAAGACGGTGGCATTGAGGGCGGCGACCGCTCCTCCCCCGGCGGCGATCGCGAGCACGAAGGCGACGATCCAGGGCAGCACGCGTCGCATGCTCGAATTGTACGTAGAGTGTCGAGGTGTCACTGCCCGAACTGTCGCCGGAGCAGGCGGCGGTCTTCGCGGCGATCGAGACGACGCGCGAGCACATCTTCGTCACCGGCCGGGCGGGCACCGGCAAGTCGACGCTCCTCGAATACCTCTCCTGGAACACATCCAAGCAACTCGTGATCTGCGCGCCCACGGGGGTCGCAGCGCTCAATGTCGGCGGCCAGACCATCCACTCGCTCTTCCGGCTCCCGATCGGGGTTATCGCCGATCACGAGATCGATCAGAGCAACGAGCTGCGCAAGCTGCTCAGCACGATCGACACGCTGGTCGTCGACGAGGTGTCGATGGTCAACGCCGACCTGCTGGATGCGATGGATCGCGCCCTGCGCCAGGCACGGCAGCGCCCGCACGAGGCTTTCGGGGGCGTGCAGGTCGTGCTCTTCGGCGACCCGTATCAGCTGGCACCCGTGCCCGGCGATCCCGAAGAGCGCGCCTACTTCGCCGATCGCTACGACTCCATGTGGTTCTTCGACGCCAGCGTGTGGAAAGAGGCCGACCTCACGATCTACGAGCTCGACACGATCCACCGCCAGCACGAGCTCGAGTTCAAGCAGCTGCTCACCGCCGTGCGCCACGGCGAGGTGACGCCCGAGATGGGGCAGCGGCTCAACCAGGTCGGCGAACGGCGTCCGCCCGACGAGGGGGCGATCACGCTCGCCACCACCAACGCCACCGTCACGCGCATCAACGGCGCCGAATTGGCGCGGCTGCCCGGGCGTGCTCTGACGGCGATGGCCGAGATCAGCGGGGAGTTCGGCGGGCGCGCGTTCCCCGCCGACGAGCGTCTCGAGCTCAAGGTCGGGGCGCAGGTCATGTTCCTGCGCAACGACACCGGGGGTGACGGCCGCTGGGTGAACGGCACCATCGGCGAGGTCGTGAAGATCGCCGACACCGTGACGGTCGAGATCGACGGCCAGAGTCACGAGGTGCTGCCGTCCACCTGGGAGCGTTACCGGTACAGCTATTCGGCTGCCACGAAAGAGCTGCGCAAGGACGTGGTGGCGGAGTTCGTCCAGTTCCCGCTGCGACTCGCCTGGGCGGTAACGATCCACAAGTCGCAGGGCAAGAGCTACGACCAGGCGATCATCGACCTCGGCCCGCGCTCGTTCGCCCCCGGCCAGACCTACGTGGCGCTCTCGCGCATCACGGCCCTCGAGGGGCTCTACCTGACCCGTCCGCTGCGGCCGAGCGATGTGATCGTGGATGAGGCGGTGCGCCGGTTCATGAGTCGCGCGACGGCGATCCCCGCGATCGAGGCGTGAATCGCCGATTGAGTAGCGACCTCCGGTCGCGTGTCGAAGTCCCCGATTCCGCTCCGACCTTCTTCTGACGCTGGCCCGCCGGGCCGCGCACTGCGAAGGTAGGAACCGTGAAGTACATGATCATGATGTTCGGCGATGCCGCCGCCATGGGCGAGGCCAAGAGCCCCGAGTGGATCCGCGAGATGATCGGCGACATGATCGCGATCGACGCCGACCTGACGGACGCGGGCGAGATGGTCTTCAACGCCGGCCTGGCCGACAGCTCGATGGCGCAGACGATGCGCTACACCGACGGCGGGCCGGTCGCCGTCACCGACGGTCCCTATGCCGAGTCGAAGGAGTCGCTCATCGGCTTCTGGATCGTCGATGTCGAGACCGACGACCGGTTGCGCGAGATCGTCGGCCGCATCGTGAAATGGTCGGGCGTCGTCGAGGTACGACCGCTCGGCGAAGCGCCGACCGAGGTCTGATGCCGCCGGTCTCCCGTCGCGACGCCGACGGCGCGATCGACGCGCTCCTGCGCGAGTACGCGCCGCGCGTTCTCGGCACCCTGGTGCGCAGGCACGGCCAATTCGAGGCATGCGAGGACGCGGTGCAAGAGGCGCTCATCGCCGCCGTGCAGCAGTGGCCGGAGCAGGGGATTCCCGACGATCCGCGGGCGTGGCTCGTCGCGGTCGCGAACCGCCGGCTGGTGGATGCCTGGCGCAGCGAGAGCGCACGCCGCGGGCGCGAGGTGGCGGTCTTCGACATCGAGCCGCCCGTCGCGGACACCGCGGCCGACTCCGACGACACGCTCGATCTGCTCGTGCTCTGCTGCCACCCGGCCGTCTCGCCGCCGTCGCAGCTCGCGCTCACGCTGCGAGCCGTCGGCGGGCTGACGACCGCCGAGATCGCCAGCGCGTTCCTGGTCCCGGAGGCGACGATGGCGCAACGCATCAGCCGGGCGAAGGCGGCGATCAAGGCGGCGGGTGCCCGATTCGGCGATGTCGACGGTGCCGCGCTCGCCGAACGCATGGACGTCGTGCGCCAGGTGCTGTACCTGGTGTTCAACGAGGGGTACGTGGCCTCCGGCGGCGAGCGGGCGCAGCGTACAGAGCTCACCGCCGAGGCGATCCGCCTGACCCGGATGCTGCTGGCGGCATCCGGTGCCCTGCCTTCCGCGATCCCCGAGACGACCGGACTGCTCGCGCTAATGCTGCTGACCGACGCGCGTCGCGCCGCGCGCGAGCGAGGGGGCGAGCTGATCCCTCTCGCCGAGCAGGACCGCAGCCTCTGGGACGCCGGGCGGATCGCCGAAGGGGTCACCCTCGTCGAGCGCACCCTGGGCACCGGGGCGATCGGCCCGTACCAGGTGCAGGCCGCGATCGCGGCCGTGCACGACGAGGCGGCCACGGATGCGGCGACCGACTGGCCGCAGATCCTCGCGCTGTACGAGGTGCTCGAACGCATCGCGCCGGGTCCCGTCGTCACGCTCAACCGCGCGGTCGCACTCGCCCGGGTCGACGGGCCGCGCGCCGGTCTCGCCCTGCTCGGAACTCTCGACGACGATGCCCGCCTCGAGCATTCCCACCGCCTCGATGCGGTCCGCGCCCATCTGCTCGAGCTCGCGGGCGACCCGGTCGCGGCCAGGGAGGCGTACGTGCGCGCCGCCCGCCGAGCGGGAAGCGTGCCAGAGCAGCGCTACCTGGCGCTGCGCGCGGCGTCGCTCTCGTAGGTCCCGACACGCCGCGGGTCTCGACGGGCCGCTTCGCGACTACTCGACCAGCAGAAGCTAGGCCGCCGCCGCCTTCGCCGCCGCCAGGTCGTCGAAGAGCTCGGTGTTCAGCCGGTACGCGGCGAGCACCTCGGCGATCACGCGCTCGCGTTCGGCGTCGTCCCAGGTCGCGGCGTCGAGCTGATCGTGGTAGGTCTCCTTGAAGGCCTTGGGGCTGGCGATCTGATCGAAGAGGTAGAACCCGACGCCATTGGTCTCGAACCCGAACTGCCGCTGCATGATGCGGCGGATCGCCTGCCCACCCGACAGGTCACCGAGGTAGCGCGTGTAGTGGTGGGCGACGAATCCGCCCGCCCAGCGCTCTGTCGCGATCGCCGCGATCCGGTCCACGTACCGCACGGTCGTCGGCAGGGGCGCGATGGCATCCCGCCAGCCGTCGCCGAGCAGGAACGACAGGTCCGCCTCTAGGGCCGGCAGCCGCGTCAGCTGGTCGCTGAGGAAGGGCGCGGCCGTCAGGTCGTCGGCGAACACGCCGGCCGCGGCCTCCAAGGCCTCGTAGACGAAGAAGTGCTGGGCAACGAGCGCGGTGTAGTCCTCGCGGCTGCCCTTGCCGGTCATCAGATCGGACATGAACCCGGCGCCTTCGCTCTCTCCGTGACCGGTCCAGGTGCGCTCGCGCAGGGCCTGTGAGAACGGCAGGACGGTCACGGGACTCCTCGGGTTAGGTGACCCTAACCCTAGTGGCCGCCGTGACCGCCCGGAAGGTCGATGTCCCCCGGCTCGTCGACGGTCCCGTGCGGAAGCGCGACGTCGCCGGCCTCGGTGGCGGCGAGCGCGGGGGTCGTGAGCGCGGCGACGACGAGGGCCCCGGCTCCGAGTGCGAGCAGATAGCGGCCGGGGCGCAGCGGTGCTTCGGGGCGCGCCGGGTCGCGGCGCAGCATCCAGGTGATGCCGATCGCGATGGCGAGGTCGAGCAGGCTGGCGACCAGCAACGGCAGCACCCGGATCCCGCCGATGGCGCCGCCGCCCGTGCCCGCGATCGCCAGGAGGAGCACCCACCCGAGAATCGGAACCAGCGCCGCCACCCCGGCGACCCGCGGCAGCGGCAGCGCCGGAGCCGTGAAAGCGAACACCCCCCAGGCGAACTCGGCCGCGCCGATGGCGATGAGCGGGATGGCGATGAGGAGCGGGGAGCCGATCACCAGCGCGAGGTGGAGCAGTCCCGCGCCCAGGGCGACGAACCCCAGCCACCCACGCACCACAGCGCGCACGCCCGCTCTCCCCTCGTTGGATTCCGCAGCCAGGGCTAGGCCGCGGCCGCTTTCACGTCGCGCTCGGCACCGAGGCCGACAGCGAGCAGCACGACGGCGCTGCCGAAGTGCAGCACGTTGTCCGCGCCGTTGATGGCCAGGATGTTGAAGGGGCTCCCCACGATGAACAGGCCCACGAGGCCGAGCAGCAGGTATGCCGCGCCGATGATCCCGTTGACCGTCTTGGCCGCACGCACGCCCGACAGTCCGGCGATGAGGAGAGCGGCACCGATCAGGATGTGCGCCACGTTGTGGAAGATGTTGACGGAGAAGATTCCGAGCAGCAGACCTCCAGAGGTGTCGAAGAACCCGACCTCGGCGGTAGCGAAGAAGCCGGCGATGCCGATCAGGACGTAGAAGAGTCCGAGGACTGTCGCCACCAGGCGGTTTGGGGATGTGCTCATGATGACCTCGCGACCTAATGCGGCCGCGGTTCGACCCCAAGCTGCTCGCAGGCGGCGTCGTAGAGCGCGACGATCTCGCGCCGGATCGCCGGCCGCTCGGTCAGCTCCTCCGACCAGGGGAGGTGCAGCTCGTGCTCCTCGCCCTCGAACGAGTAGCGCCAGGTGCCGCCCCGCCCGTCGAGGTCGCTCATCACAGCGGCATCCGCGTGCCGCCCGGCGAATGCCCGGACGATCAGCACGTTGTCGTCGCGGTGGTCGTCGTTCATGTGCGCGAGTACGGCGT
>JBDSKH010000106.1:0-2919 GCA_039917005.1 Pseudolysinimonas sp. | reverse complement strand
CAACGTGATTCCGCTCGGCATGAATGCTCCGAGGGACTGCCCGGCCGATCCGGTCAGGACCACCTCGATGGTTCCTGCGGGAAGCCCGTGCTCGCCGTGCCGCTTCGTGACCTCGTGTCCGAGCATCGTGCCGACCGCTCGCTCGGTGTTGCGGATGGGAAGCTCGATGCGCACGGCCTCCCCGTGGTCGAGGGCGGCATCCGCCAGCCGGATCAACTCCTGATCGAAGTGGTCGGCGAGATCGTGCTTCTGAGGGCGGCGGTTGCGCCGTGGCTCGTCGGCGGAGAACACCGGGCCGGCTAGGACGGGCGTCAGATCGAGGCCGTCGGCCTTCCAGTGCTCGATGGCGCGGTCGACATCGAGAAGCTCCGAGTGGCCGATCATCTCGTCGAGAGAGCGGAATCCCAGTTCGGACAGATACTCGCGCACCTCCTGCGCCAGGTACTCGAAGAACGTCTCGACGAACTCCGGCTTGCCGCTGAAGCGGGCGCGCAGCTCGGGGTTCTGGGTCGCGACGCCGACGGGGCAGGTGTCGAGGTGGCAGACGCGCATCAGGATGCAGCCGCTCACGACGAGGGGCGCCGTCGCGAACCCGTACTCCTCGGCCCCGAGGAGAGCGGCGACGATCACGTCGCGGCCGGTCTTCATCTGACCGTCGACCTGCACGACGACGCGGTCACGCATCCCGTTGAGCATCAGGGTCTGCTGCGTCTCGGCGAGGCCGATCTCCCACGGCGTGCCGGCGTGCTTCAGCGAGTTGAGGGGCGACGAGCCGGTGCCGCCGTCGTGCCCGGAGACCAGGACGACGTCCGCGAGAGCCTTCGTGACTCCCGCCGCAACCGCGCCGATGCCGGACTGCGAGACCAGCTTGACGTGGATGCGGGCCTCGGGGTTCGCGCGCTTGAGATCGAAGATGAGCTGCTTGAGGTCCTCGATCGAGTAGATGTCGTGGTGCGGCGGCGGCGAGATCAGTCCGACGCCGGCGGTGCTGTGCCGGGTGCGCGCGATCCAGGGATACACCTTCGCGGCCGGCAACTGGCCGCCTTCTCCCGGCTTGGCCCCCTGCGCCATCTTGATCTGGATGTCGGTGGCGTTCGTCAGATACATGCTCGTCACGCCGAAACGTCCGCTGGCGACCTGTTTGATGCGGCTGCGGCGCTCGGGATCGATGAGGCGATCGACGTCCTCGCCGCCCTCCCCTGTGTTGGAGCGGCCGCCGATGCGGTTCATGGCGATCGCGAGCGTCTCGTGCGCCTCTTTGCTGATCGAGCCGTAGCTCATCGCGCCCGTGTTGAAGCGCGTGATGATCGACTCGACCGATTCGACCTCGTCGATCGGAACGGCCGGGCGAGCGTGCTCTTTGAGCTTGAAGAGCCCGCGAAGGGTCATGAGGTTCTCGGCCTGCTCGTCGACCATGCGGGTGTAGTCGCGGAAGATGTCGTACCGGCGCGCGCGCGTGGCGTGCTGCAGCCGGAAGACCGTCTCGGGGTTGAACAGGTGCGGCGGTCCCTCACGGCGCCACTGGTACTCGCCGCCGACCTGCAGGCGCTCGTGGGCGAGCGTCGCACCGTCTTGCGGGTAGGCCGCACGGTGCCGCGCGGCGTTCTCGGCCGCGACGACGTCGAGCCCGACCCCGCCGAGCAGGCTGGTGGTGCCGGTGAAGTACTGGTCGACGAAGTCCTGGCTGAGACCGAGAGCCTCGAACGCCTGGGCGCCGGCGTAGGAGCCGACGACCGAGATGCCCATCTTCGACATGATCTTCAAGACGCCCTTGCCGAGCCCCTTGATGACGTTCTTCACGGCCTTCTCGGGCGTGATGCCCGTGATCATGCCGCTCAGGACGAGCTGCTCGGCGGTCTCCATGGCGAGGTAGGGGTTGATCGCCGAGGCGCCGTAGCCGACCAGGAGGGCCACCTGGTGCACTTCCCGCACGTCGCCGGCCTCGACGATGATGCCGCACTTCATCCGCGTCTCCTGCCGGATGAGATGGTGATGCACCGCGGCGAGCATGAGCAACGACGGGATCGGGGCGAGATCGGCATTGGAATCGCGATCGCTCAGCACGAGGAACTGCGAACCGCCGGCGATCGCCTCGTCGGCCTCCTCGCACATGCGCGCGAGTCGTTCGGCCAAGGCCTCGCTGCCGTCGTCGAGCCGGTACAGCCCGCGGATGACGTGAGCGGGCTTTCGTCCGCTCTTGGTCTCGAAGTGCTGGATCTTCGCGAGCTCATCGTTGTCGATCACCGGGAAGTCGAGCACGATCTGCCGCGCGTGCTCTGGCGTCGCCGTCAGCAGGTTGCGCTCAGGACCGAGCCCGAGGCTCATCGACGTGACGACCTCTTCGCGGATGGAGTCGAGCGGCGGGTTCGTCACCTGCGCGAACTGCTGGGTGAAGTAATCGAACAGCAGCCGCGGGCGTTCGCTCAGCACGGCGATCGGGGTATCCGATCCCATCGCCCCGAGCGGTTCGACGCCATGCTGGGCCATCGGCGCGACCAGGATTCGCACTTCCTCCTCGGTGTACCCGAACGTGCGCTGACGGCGCACGACCGACGCCGGCGTGTGCGTGATGTGCTCGCGCTCGGGGAGGTCGGCGAGATGGATGCGGCCCTGGTCGAGCCAGTTCTGCCAGGGCTGCGAGGCAGCGAGCTCGGCCTTGATCTCGTCGTCCTCGACGATGCGGCCCTCGGCCGTGTCGACCAGGAACATCTTCCCGGGACGCAGGCGGCCCTTGCGCACGATGCGATCCGGCGGGAAGTCGAGCACGCCGATCTCGCTGGCGAGCACGACGAGGCCGTCGTCGGTGACCAGGAAGCGCCCGGGACGGAGGCCGTTGCGATCGAGAGTCGCGCCCACGAGCGTGCCGTCGGTGAATACCAGCGCGGCCGGCCCGTCCCATGGCTCCATGAGCATGGAGTG
>JBDSKH010000105.1:0-17661 GCA_039917005.1 Pseudolysinimonas sp. | reverse complement strand
GACTGCTGGAGCGTTGGTCAATCGGCTGGTGGTTTGCCGTGACGTCGGTGGTGCTCGTGGCCGGGCTGGTGGTGTTGGCCGGTGCGAACCTGCTCGTCCCGCTAACGCTGGCAGGGGCCGCGGTCGTTGTTGCCCTCGCCAAGAAGCGACGCAGCACTGAGGCCGTTAGCTCTTCACCGAGCCGCTCATCAGTCCACCGATGAAGTACTTGCCCAGCACGATATAGACCACCAGGGTAGGCAGCGACGCGAGCAGCGCACCAGCCATTGCTGCGCCGTAGTTGGCGAGCTGTGCACCCTGCGCCAGGTTGTTGAGGGCAAGCGAGACCGGCCCCTGGCGCTGGTTCGACAGGAACAGGGCGAAGAGAAAGTCGTTCCACGCCGACGTGAACTGCCAGATGATGGTCACCACGAAACCGGGGAGCGACAACGGCAATACGACGCTGCGGAAAGTGCGCAGCATCCCGGCGCCGTCCACGCGGGAGGCCTCCATAAGTTCCATCGGGATGCCAACATAGTAGTTGCGGAAGATAAGAGTGCAGATCGGCAGACCATAGATGATGTGCACCAGCAGCAGTGTGCTGATGTCGCTCGGGAGTCCCAGTGAAGTTTTCATCTGCACTAGTGGGGTCATGATCGCCTGGTAGGGGATGAACATTCCGAACAGGATGAAGGTAAACACCCAGTCGGCACGCGGGAACCGCCAACGGGAGAGCACAAAGCCATTCATCGCCCCGAGGAAGGAGGAGATGAGGGCCGCAGGGATGGCAAGGGCGAATGTGCGCCCGATGGAACCTGACAGCGCCGACCAGGCGATCGCCCAGTTGTCGAAACCGGTCGGGCCGCCGGGGACGGCCGACTCCCAGGGCCAGCGGAGCGGCAGGCTCCACGACCCGCCGGCATCGACGTCCTGCGGAGGCTTGAGGCTCGTCACGACGAGCACGTACACCGGGGTCAGCACGAGCACGAGGAAGAGCACGAGAAGCACGTACTTCGCGGTGCGCGAGAGCACCACGCGAGCCACGCGCGAGCGCACGCCGGGCGCGACTGCCGCGGTCACGGGTTGATCCTCTCGCGGCGGATGGTGTGCACCAGATACGGCACGATGAACACCGAGACGAGCAGCAGCAGGATCGTGGCGATCGTCGCCGCTTTCGCGTAGTCGTTCGAGGTGAGGGCGATCCAGAGGTAGGTGGCCGGCACCTCGGTCTGGTAGATCGGCTTCGTGATGGCCATGATCAGGTCGAAGACCTTGAGCGACATGTGCGCGACGATGATGAGCGCGGCCAGAGCGAATGGGCTGAGCTGCGGGAAGATGACATGCCGGTAGATCTTCCATTCCGAGGCGCCGTCGATACGCGCCGCGTCGCGCAGCTCCGCCGGGAAGCCGCGGAAGCCGGAAAGGAACAACGCCATCACGTAGCCGGCCAACTGCCAGACCGCGGGCAGCGCGATCGCGGCCATGCCCCATCCGGGTTCGTTCCACCAGGAGTTCTGGAGGAAGCCGAGCCCCATGCTCTCGAAGATCCGGTTCAGCCCGGATGCACGATCGCCCTCCGCGCTGTTGAGCAGCCAGCGCCACACCACGCCCGATGCGATGAACGAGATCGCCATCGGGAACAGGTACACCGACCGGAAGACGCCCTCGGCGCGCGCGCCCTTGTCGAGCAGGAACGCCCACAGGAATCCGAACGCCATCGTCCCCGCCACGAAGAACAGGATGAAGATCCCGAGGTTCGCGAGCGAATGCAGGAAGCGCTCCTCGGTCAACAGGGCGATGTAGTTGTCGAGCCCGACGAAGTTCTCGGCGGGTTGCAGGCTGTGGCGGTCGCCCAGCGAGACCCCGATGTTCGTGCCGATGAGCACGTAGACGAAGATCCCGAGCAGGACGATCGAAGGAGAGAGCAGGAGGAGGGGAGGTCCCCACGTCCTGAAACTTGGACGCATCTCCTACTCGGCCGCGTCGTCGGCCGCCTGCACCAGGGCGTTGATGAGCGCCTCCGGGTGCCGGTCCCCACCGAACTTGCCGATCGCGGAGGCGATGGCGCTCGACCACGCGACCCGCGCGGCAGCACCGTGCGCGAGCGAGCTCACGATGGTGTCCTCGCCGAACGAGGCGATGGCGGTCTGCTGGTAGGCCGGGTAGTCGGTCGCGACCGCGTCGGTGCGCGCCGGGATCGAGCCCTTGGCCAGGTTGAAGGCCTTCTGCCCCTCGGCGGAGCTGATCGTCCGCAGCCAGTCCTTCGCGGCCTGCTCGTGCGGAGCTCCCACCGGCAGGGTGAACGAGTCGGCCAGGAAGTCGAAGACGCCCTGGGTTCCCGGTGTCGGGAACGTCGTGTACTCCTCGCCGTAGGTGAGGCCGGCCTGCGAGAACGCGGCCTCCGCCCAGTCGCCCATGACGTTGTAGCCGGCGTTGCCATCGATCACGATCTGCGTCGCGGCATCCCAGTCGAGGCCGGAGTAGTCGCTGTTGACGAACTCGAGCAACTGACCGTAGTGGTCGACGGCCTTCGTGACCTGCGGGCCGTCCCACGCCATCGCTCCGGTCCACAGGGCGTTGTAGCCCTCGGGGCCGAGGTCGGCGATCAGGCAGTTCTCGAAGAGCTGCATCTGGGTCCATTCGGTTCCTAGCGCGAGCGGCGATTCGACGCCCGAGTCCTTCAGTTTCTGCAGATCCTCGATCCAGGCGTCCATGGTCTCGGGCGCTGTGGTCGAGTCGATTCCGGCCGCCTCCAGCACCGAGGTGTTGACCCAGACCACGTTGGCGCGGTGGATGTTGCTGGGGACGGAGTAGATCTTGCCGTCGACGGTCAGCTGGCTGATGAGCGAGGTCGGGAAGACGTCGGTCAGGCCCGCCTCCTCGTAGAAGGAGCTGAGGTCCTGCAGCTGGCCTGCCTCGATGTAGTCGTCGAGCTCTGCACCCGCGTGAGCCTGGAACGTGTCGGGCGGGTTGTCGGCTTCGAGCCGGGATGCCAGGGCCGCCTTGGCGTTGGAGCCGGCACCGCCGGCGACGGAGGCGTTGATGAACTCGATCCCCGGATACTGCGTGCCGAAGACCCCGATGAGGGCGTCGAGCCCGACCTTCTCCGAGCCGGACGCCCACCAGGTGAACGCCTCGAGCTGGTTCGGGTTGTTCGGGTCTGAGCCTGAACCGGCGCTGGAGCAGCCGGTGAGAGCGAGAACGGCTGCTGCGGCGGCCGCGACGGCGGCCAGGATGCGCGAGTTCATGGTTCCTCCATTGGAAAACGCGACCGTCCCCCGACGGTCAGCGTCCTCCCCAGCATCGGGCCTGCCGACGGCCGGGGGTAGACCCCTACCTTGGTGGCACGCAGGCGGGGGTGGAGCGGGAGGTCTGCCGGGGTCAGGCGGCGGCGCGGGCCGCGTAGGCCGCGCGGATCTCCGGGCGCGTGTCGACCGTGGGCTCCGCCGAGATCGCGATCGGCCACTCCGGTCGCGTTCCCCCGAGCGCCCACGCGGCCTGGACAGCCGCCCCGAGCGCGACGTACTCGCCGGGCTCCGGCACGACGACCGGCACGTCGAAGACCTGCGCGGCGATGGCCGAGACGGCGAGGTTCTGCGCGGCGCCGCCGATGAGCAGGATGCGGCGGGCGTCGACGCCCACGGCGCGCACCGCATCCAGGCCGTCGGCGAGGCCGCAGAGCATCCCCTCGATCGCGGCGCGGGCCAGCCCCTCGCGGGTCGTCGACGCGAGCGTCATGCCGAACAAGGTCGCGGTCGCATCGGGGAGGTTCGGGGTGCGCTCGCCCTCGAAGTAGGGCTGCAGCACGAGGCCGCGGGCACCGGGTTCCGCGGCGAGCGCGAGGCGTCCCAGCTCGTCGTGGTCGACGCCCAGCAGCGCGGCGGTGGCGTCGAGGATGCGTGCGGCGTTGAGGGTGGCGACGAGCGGGAGGTAGGCGCCGCTGGCGTCGGCGAATCCCGCCACGGCGCCGGTCTCGTCGAAGGCGGGGGCGTCGGTGACCGCGAAGACGGTCCCGCTGGTGCCGATCGAGATCACGACGTCGCCCGCATGCGCCCCGAGCCCGAGGGCGGCGCCCGCGTTGTCGCCGGCGCCGGGGGCGACGGGAAGGCCGGCGGGGATGCCCGGCAGCTCGGTCGTCGTCCCGGCGGACTCGGCGGGGCCGAGTACGCGGGGCAGCACGGCATCGTGCCCGAGCGCCGCGACCAACAGCTCACGGTCGTAGTCGCCGGATGCCGGGGACCAGTACGAGGTCCCGCTCGCGTCGGAGCGGTCGGTCGTGAGCTCCCCGAGGACGGGACCCAGGGCGCTCTCGCCCGCCGGCCCGTAGCCGCGGAGGCGCCAGGTCAGCCAGTCGTGGGGGAGGGCGACGGCCGCGACCCGCGCGGCATTCTCGGGCTCCGCGTCGCGCAGCCAGCGCAGCTTTGTCGCGGTGAACGAGGCGACCGGGACGCTGCCCGTGCGGCGGGCCAGCTCGGCGGCTCCGAACTCGGAGATGAGCGCGGACGCGGCGTCAGCCGACCGGGTGTCGTTCCAGAGCAGGGCGGGCCGGATCACCCGGCCATCGGCATCCAGCACCACCATCCCGTGCTGCTGCCCAGCGACCGCGATCGCGGACACGGAGGCGAGGCCCCCGGCATCCGCGACCGCGGCCAGAAGGGCGACCCACCAGGCATCCGGATGCACTTCGGAGCCATCGGGGTGCGCCGCGCGCCCGGAGACCACCACGGCTCCGGTCGCGACGTCGCGGACCACGACCTTGCAGCTCTGCGTCGAAGAGTCGACGCCTGCCACCAGCGCTGCGCGCATTGAGTCTTTCATCTCGCCCTCCGGGCGACGGCCACCTACCGCGCGCCTAAAAGGTGCTCGGTCGCCAGCTGCTGCAGGCGCACGAAGCCGAAGCCGTGCCCGCCCAGGTAGACGCTCGTGTCGAAGTCCTCGTAGGCGCTGCGGTCGGCGAGCAGGTCGTCGTAGCTCTCGCCGGCGGCCAGGGTCGTCTCGGCGAGCTCCGGCACCTTCGACGCGGCGAGCGCTGCCTGCACCTCGGGGTCGGCACGGAACGCGGCAGCGCGCTCCTTGAGCAGCAGGTAGGTGCGCATGTTCGCGGCGGCGGAGTCCCACACGCCCGCCTCGTCCTCGGTGCGGCTCGGCTTGTAGTCGAAGTGCCGCGGACCCGTGTAGGTCTGCCCGCCCTTCGGGCCGCCGTTCTCCAGCAGGTCGACGAGGGCGAACGCGTTGTGCAGATCGCCGTGTCCGAACACGAGGTCCTGGTCGTACTTGATGCCGCGCTGGCCGTTCAGGTCGATGTGGAAGAGCTTGCCGTGATACAGCGCCTGCGCGATGCCGGCGGCGAAGTTCAGGCCGGCCATCTGCTCGTGCCCGACCTCGGGGTTGAGCCCGACCATCTCGGGACGCTCCAGGCTGTTGATGAACGCGAGGGCGTGGCCGACGGTGGGCAGCAGGATGTCGCCGCGCGGCTCGTTCGGCTTCGGCTCGATCGCGAACCGGATGTCGTAGCCCTTGTCGGTGACGTAGTCGCCGAGCAGGTTGACCGCCTCGCGATAGCGCTCGAGCGCCTGCCGGATGTCTTTGGCAGCGTCGTATTCCGCACCCTCGCGGCCGCCCCACATGACGAACGTCGTGGCACCGAGCTCGGCGGCCAGGTCGAGGTTGCGCAGGACCTTGCGAAGCGCGAACCGGCGGACGGCCCGGTCGTTGGAGGTGAACCCGCCGTCCTTGAAGACCGGAGCGCTGAAGAGGTTGGTCGTGACCATCGGGACCACGAGGCCGGTGGCCTCGAGCGCGCCCTTGAGGCGGCCGATCTCCTTGTCGCGTGCGGCGTCCGTCGATCCGAACGCGAAGAGGTCGTCGTCGTGGAACGTGAGGCCGTAGGCACCGAGCTCGGCGAGCTTCTCGACCGCATGGACGGTGTCGAGAGGAGCGCGGGTCGGTCCACCGAACGGATCGGTGCCGTTGTAGCCGATGGTCCAGAGCCCGAAGGTGAACTTGTCGGCAGGGGTCGGGGTGGTGCTCATGTGTACTGGCTCCGGCATCATCGGCGAATGGCTACGGCGACAACATATCGCATCCGAAGGGCGTGTTCTAGGTCAATTCTTTGTCACACGGCGTTGCACACACCACCGGTGCAGGCTTGATCGCGCTCCCACAGGCCCTATAAGTTCAGAAATACAACAAAAAAGGCGGTGACGCGGCCGCTGCGGGTGGTCCTGTCGGTAGGCTGATCGAACTCACTTCGAGGAGCAGCATATGGCGGGCCTGATCCGGCCGGACGCGCCGGCCACACTCAGGTCGCCGCGCGTGAGCGGTGTCGGCAGCGATCAGCTGCGGCGGCACAATCTCTCCGCGATCCTCACCCTGCTGCACCACGACGGGTCGCAGCCCCGCTCGGCGCTCACCGCTCAGACCGGACTGAACCGCTCGACCGTCGCCGCGCTCGTGACGGAGCTCGTCGAGCGCGGCCTGGTCTACGAGAGCGACCCCGACCCCACACGCCAGGTCGGCCGCCCGAGCCCGACCGTCAACGCCGACGAGCGCAATGTCGGCATCGCGATCAACCCCGAGGTCGACGCCATCACGATCGGCGTCGTGGCGCTCGGCGGTCACGTGACCAAGCGGATCCGTTACGAGACCGATCATGCGCCGACCGCGCGCGAGGCGGTCAACATCAGTGCTGCCGTCATCGAGGGCTTCACCGACGAGTTGGAGGAGCGCGGTCGCATCACCGGCATCGGCGTGGCCGTGCCCGGCTTGGTGCGCGCCGACGATGGGCTCGTCAAGCTTGCCCCCCACCTGGAGTGGGTCGATGAGCCCGTCGCCGCGATGCTGGCCGAGGCGACCGGCTTCGACGTCTACGTCGGCAACGACGCGAGCCTGGGCGCCATGGTCGAGCACATCTTCGGTGCCGGGCGCGGGCTCGACGACCTCATCTACCTGAACGGCGGTCCGAGCGGAATCGGCGGAGGCGTCATCGCCAACGGGGCGCTGCTCAGCGGCACGACAGGGTACGCCGGCGAGTTCGGGCACACGCGGGGCATCGGGTCGGCGGATGACGAGGGCGGCTCCCCGACACCCACGCTGGAGTCGCTCGTGAACCGCTCCGATCTCCTCGCCGCACTGGGTCTCACGGCGGCGAGCGCGGACGAGCTCGAGGCGCTCCTGCTCGACTCGGCGGATCCCGCCGTCACCGAGCTCGTCAGGCGTCAACTGCGCTACATCGGGTCGGCGCTGGGGGATTCCATCAACATCCTGAACCCGCAGCTGGTGGTGCTGGGCGGGTTTCTCGGGTCGATCCTGCAGAAAGACCCCGAGTACCTGCGCGCCCAGGTCGGTGCGCACTCGCTCGCCGCGGCCCACGATGCCGTCGGGATCGCGCGGGCCGGGCTGGGGTCAGACCTGTTGATGATCGGCGCGGCAGAGCTCACCTTCGCGGCACTGCTCGCCGATCCGACCGGGTACGGGCGCGCGGCGGACAGCATCGCCTCGTCGGTACGATGACGGAATGGCGACGTCGGAAGGGCCCGAGCGGGTCACCCTCGCCCGGGTCGCAGAAGAAGCGGGCGTCTCGCTGTCCACGATCTCCAAGGTCCTGAACGGGCGCAGCGACGTCTCCGAGACCACGCGCGCTCATGTCGAAGGACTTCTCGGCACCCACGGCTACCTGCGGCGGAATGCCGGGCAGACCCGGGCCCAGCTGATCGAGCTTGTTTTCCACGAGCTCGACAGCGCGTGGTCGATGGAGATCATCAAGGGCGTCGAGGACATCGCCACGCAGAACGGCATGAGCGTCGTACTCACCCAGAGCGGCAGCAGGCACGCGCCCGGCCCGGAATGGATCGAAGGGGTGATGCGCCGCCGTCCGGTCGGCGTCGTCCTGGTCTTCTCCGACCTGCCGACCGACTACCGCGCCATGCTGCGCTCGCGGGCCATCCCGTTCGTGATCATCGATCCGGCAGGCGATCCGTCACCCGATGTGCCGTCCGTCGGGTCGGCGAACTGGTCGGGCGGACTGATGGCGACCCGTCACCTCATCGAACTCGGCCACACCCGCATCGCGGCGATCACCGGGCCGGACGACATGATGTGCTCCCACGCCCGCATCGACGGCTACCGGTCGGCGATGACGTCGGCGGGGCTGCAGATCGCCGACGACTGGGTGCGTTTCGGCGACTTCCACCTGGATGGCGGGCGCCACCACGGGCGGGAGCTTCTCGAGGGCGCCGACCGGCCGACCGCGATCTTCGCCGGCAGCGACCTCCAGGCGCTCGGAGTCCTGGAGGCGGCACGGGCCCGGGGGCTCAGCGTGCCGGGCGATCTGTCCCTCGTGGGCTACGACGACATCCCGATGGCCAGGTGGGTGAGCCCGACGCTGACGACCATCCACCAGCCCCTCAAGCGCATGGGCGAGGAGGCGTCGCGCCTGGTGATCCGTATGAGCAAGGCGCCGCTCGACAATGTCCCGCGGATGGATCTCGCGACCAGCCTCGTGGTCCGGCAGAGCACCGCGCCTCCCGCGGCCTGAGCGTGCCCGCCCCGCGGGGCGTCACTCGCCACGGACGACGTCGAACGTCGGGTGGAGCGCACGGGTGTGGTCGACGAAGCGCACCGTGCCGGTGAGGGTGACGCTCTGCGCCACGGGGATGTCGGCGCTGGACCGCCCGAACCCGAGCACGAGCTCCCCGGGCTCGACGATGCGCTGACCGGCCCGGCCCGTGAACGACGCGAGGTCGGCGGGGACGCGGACCGAGATCCGGGCGGACTCGCCCGGCTCGAGCGGCACCCGGACGAACCCGATCAGCCGTTGCACGGGCCGCACCACCGATGCGACCGGGTCGTGGAGGTACAACTGCACGACCTCGACACCGGCGCGCGTCCCGGTGTTCCGTACCCGAAGGGCGGCCTCGACCTCGCCCGCGGTGCCGGCCGTCGTCGCATCCGTCGCCTCCGGCTCCCAGTCGAACGTCGTGTACCCGATGCCGGCGCCGAACGGGTATGCCGCGGTCGGGTCGATGTTGGACACCCCGCTCACCGCACCCAGTGCCGCGGTCAGATAGGTCGCGGGCTGCGAACCCGGGGAGCGGGGGATGCTCACCGGCAGCCGGCCGCTCGGGTTGACGCGGCCGCTCAGCACCCCGGCGATCGAGGTCGTGCCCTCCTCGCCCGGGAAGAAGGTCTGCACGATCGCCGCGGCATCCTGCGGGGCGGTGCCGAGCGCGTAGGGCCGTCCCGAGAGCAGCGTCACGATCGTCGGGGTCCCGGATGCGAGCACGGCGTCGAGAAGGCCCTGTTGCGCTCCGGGAAGGGCGAGCGATTCGACATCGCAGCCCTCGCCGCTCGTGCCGCGCCCGAAGAGCCCCGAGCGGTCGCCGAGCACGAGCACGGCGACATCGGCACGTCCGGCCGCGGCGACCGCGTCGGCGAACCCGTCGGTCTCCCCGCCATCGATCGTCGTGCCGAGCACGTAGTCGACCTCGGCGGCGGGGAATTCGGCGCGCATCGACTCGAGCATCGTGGGCAGGGCGATGCCGTGGGGAACGTCCGGATGCCGCACGCCGATGTGCGACGGGAACGAGTAGCACCCGAGGACGGCGAGCGGATCGTCGGCGTTCGGGCCGATGATCGCGATGCGACGCGGCGCGGCGAGAGGCAGCGTCCCGTCGTTGCGCACGAGCACCACCGCCTCGTCGGAGACCTCGCGTGCGAGGCGGCGGTTCTGGGGAGGATCGAGGTCGACGGTGCCGCGCAGCGACTCGGCGTCGTCCAGATTCCGACCCTCCAGGGCGGGCGGCACGGGCACGCCGCCCGGACCGAGGAGTCCGAGCTCGAGCTTCTGGGCGAGGACGCGGCGGAGGGCGCGATCGATGACATCCTCGGCGAGCCGCCCGTCGCCGACGGCCTCGAGCAGCGGGGCTCCGAACGTGTTGACGGTCGGCAGCTCGACGTCGATACCGGCGGTGAGGGCCAGCGCCGCGGCGTCGCCCCATCCCTCGGCGACCCCGTGCAGCATCCGGAGGAAGGCGACCGCGAAGTAGTCGGCGACGACGGTCCCGGTGAAGCCCCAGGTGTCCCGCAGCAGGCCGGTGAGCAGTTCGGCGTCGCCCGCCGACGGCACGCCGTCCGCGTCGGTGTAGGCGTTCATCACCGAGCGCGCGCCACCCTCGCGGAGCGCCATCTCGAAAGGCGGCAGCAGCACGTCGGCGCGCTCGCGCGGGCCGATGGACACCGGTGCGAGGTTGCGGCCCGCACGCGATGCCGAATAGCCCACGAAGTGCTTGAGGGTGGAGACGATCCCCGCCGACTCGATGCCCCGCACGTACGCGGAGCCGAGCGATCCCACGAGGTACGGGTCCTCGCCGATGGTCTCCTCGACCCGGCCCCAGCGCGCATCGCGCACGACGTCGAGCACGGGTGCCAGGCCCTGGTGCACGCCGACCGATCGCATGTCGGCGCCGATCTGTCCGGCCATGCGCTCGACCAGTTCCGGGTCGAACGTCGCGCCCCACGAGAGCGGCACCGGGTAGGCCGTGGCGCCCCACGCCGCGAACCCGGCCAGGCACTCCTCGTGGGCGACCGCCTGGATGCCGTGGCGGCCGGCCGCGACGATGCGCTCCTGGGCGCGCAGCAGCGACAGCGCGCCGAGCGCCGGATCGACGGGCGCCGTGCCGAATGGACGGGTGAGCTGCCCGAGCCCGTTCGGCAGGATGGCGTCGAGGTCGACGACCTCCTCCATGTCGTGCTGGTGCGGGGCGACATCGCCGCCGTCGTCGCCGGCGCCGACCCACACGCCGTAGAGCTGCGCGACCTTCTCCTCGAGCGTCATCGCGGCGACGAGCGCGTCGACCTGCTCGGCGGGCGATGCCGCCGCGCCCGGCGGGGTCGTGCTGGTATCGATCGTCATCCTGCCGTCAGCCCTTCACGGCTCCGGTCAGGCCGCCGACGATGCGGCGCTGGGCGATGGTGAAGAAGAAGAGGGCGGGCAGCATCGCCAGGGACGTGAATGCGAGCACGGCCGCGGTGTTCTGCGAGTACGCGGTCGAGAAGTACTGCACGCCGAGGGGCAGAGTCGCCGTCTTCGGGCTGCCGAGCGTGAGAAGCGGCAGCAGGTAGGCGTTCCAGCTCTTCACGAACTCGAGCACACCGACGGTGATGAGACCCGGGCCCGAGAGCGGCAGGAGGATGCGCCAGAAGAACCCGAAGCGGCTCGCGCCGTCGATGACCGCCGCGTCCTCGAGCTCGGCGGGGATCGCGCGCAGGAACGGCACCAGGATGATGATGGTGGTCGGCAGCGCGAAGGCGATCTGCGGGATGGCGACGCCGGCGAGCGAGCCGAGCAGCCCGAGGTTCTTGAGCATCACGTAGAGCGGCACGATGGCGACCGAGAGCGGGAAGAGGAGGCCCGCGGTGAAGAGCGAGAAGATCGCCTCACGACCGCGGAACTGGTAGCGGGCGATCACGAAAGCGGCCATCACCCCGAGGACCACGGCGCCGAGCGTGGTGCCGGCCGCGACGATCGTGCTGTTCAGCACCTGCACCCAGAACGCCTCGGAGGCGAGCACGTCGCCGTAGTTCGAGAACGTCCACGGGTCGGGCCAGCCGGCAGGCTCGGCGTTGATCTGCGCCGTCGTGCGGAAGCCGCCGAAGATGACGTACACGACCGGCACGATCGTGATGCCCGCCGCCGCCAGGGCGATCAGATAGACGAAGGGCTGGCCCCAGTCGAAGCGGCGCCGCACCGGCGCGATGGTCGCGGTCATCACGAGACCCCTCGAGTGAGCGAGCCCTGGAGGTCGCGGCGGAGCAGGAAGCGCTGGTAGACGAGCGCGAAGGCGAGCGAGACGACGAAGAGGATGACGGCGACGGCGCTGCCGAAGCCGAGCTGCGAGCGCTGGAATCCGTACTGCACCATGTAGGTCGCCATGGTGGTCGTCGCATTGACGGGCCCGCCGCCGGTGAGGATCCAGACCATGTCGAAGAGCTGCAGCGAGCCGATGATCGAGAGGAACGCCCAGATCCGGATGGTGGGCGACAGCAGCGGGATCGTGATGAGCCACTGGGTCTGCCACCAGGACGCGCCGTCGATCTGCGCCGCCTCGGCCAGCTCGTCGGGGACACCCTGCAGGCCGGCGAGGAACAGGATGATCGCGAAACCGAGGTACTTCCAGCAGAGCACGACGAAGAGGGTCCAGAACACGACGTTCTGGTCGGCGAGCCAGAGCTGACGCAGGTCGCTCAGGCCGAGCGATGCGAGCACGCCGTCGAAAGGCCCTTGCGGTTGCAGGATCAGCTTCCAGGCGAGACCGGCGATCACCTCGCTGAGCACGTAGGGCACGAAGATCAGGAGCCGGAAGACGGTGCGACCGCGCAGCCGGCGGTTGAGCAGCAGCGCGACTCCGATGGCGATCGGCCCCTGGATGACGAGCGAGAGCGCCACGATCGCGAGGTTGTGCCCGACCGCCGCCTGGAACACCGGATCGGTGAGCGCGCGCACGTAGTTGTCGAACCCGATGAACCGGTCGAGCGCGCTGAGCCCGTTCCAGTTGAAGAAGCTGTAGACGGCGGCGAGCGCCACCGGAAGGAGCACGAAGGTCAGGTACACGATCAGGGCCGGTGCCAGGAAGGCCGCGATCATCAAACGCCCGCGACGCGTCGACCGTCGACGCCTCGGAGGGGCGGGGGCCGGGCCCGCGGTTGTCACCGCGGACCCGGCCGTGAGGGTGGTAGCCGACATCGGTTAGAGGGTCGCCGCTGCGTCCTGCATCGACTTGACGATGTCCTCCGGGGGTCCGGCTCCGCCGAACAGTGCCACGATGCCGTCGTTCATGGCACCGCCGACCGTCGGCCCGTAGGCGGTGTCGAGCCACAGCTGCACGTAGCTCGCCTGATGCAGGCCATCGAGCACCTGCAACAGGTTGGGGTCGGAGATTCCGGCCTCGGAGCCCTTCGTCACGGGCACGCCCGCGCCGCTCTCGCCGAAACGCGTCTGCACGTCGACGCTCGAGATGTACTTCAGCAGCTCGACGCACTCGGGCGGTGCCCATGCCGCGCACGAGAAGCCGTCGCCGCCGCCGAGGGCAGCGGTCGGGTCACCCTTGGCGCCCTCGATGGCCGGGAAGTTGAACCAGCCGAGGAAGTCGGGAGCGACGGCGTCTCCGCCGTTCTCCTCCGCCAGGATGCCGCCCATCACGCCCGGGTTCCAGTGGCCCATGAGCTCCATGGCCGCTTTGCCGGTCGCGAGAAGACCTGCCGAGCTGCCGGCGCCCTGCTGGGCGCTGGTCGCGAGGAAGCCCTCCTGGAACGGGTTGGATGCGATGAAGTCCTGCAGCAACTCACCGGCCTTGAGGAAGCAGTCGTCCGAGAAGTCGTATTCCGTCTGGGCCTTCTGCAGAACCTCGGGCGAGCACGACTTCAGGGCGAAGTTATACCAGTAGTGCGCGGCGGGCCACTTGTCGCCGGCGCCGACGGCGATCGGTGCGATTCCCGCGTCTTTGAGCTTGTCGACCGCGTCGTTCAGCTCGTCGAGGGTCGTGGGAGTGCCCTCGATACCGGCCTGCGTGAAGAGGTCCTTGTTGTACCAGAAGCCCTCGATGCCGAAGTTGAACGGCAGTCCGTAGGTGTTGCCCTGGTACTGCCACGGTGCGACGGTGCCACCGAGCGCCTCGACCTCATCCGCGACGTCATCGCTGATGTCCAGGACGTATCCGGCCTCGACCTGGGCGGCCAGCTCGCCGGCGCCCCACTGCTGGAAGAGGTCGACGCCGCCGCCCGAACGCAGGGCGTTGGGGATCAGGGTGCGCTGCAGTTCCTCGTTCTGGTACGCCTCCACCGTGATGGTGACGTTGGGGTGGTCGGCCTCGAACTCCGAGGCGACGTCCTCCCAGAAGCTGAGGAGGGGCTCGCCGGTTCCGTTGTGCCACCAGGTGATGTTGACCTTGCCGTCACCACCGCCCTGCGGGCCGCTGCATCCGGCGAGGGCGCCGAATGCGAGCGCTCCGACCGCCGTGATGGCGAGGAGCTTGCTGCGTCTGTTCATCCTTGAACACCTCTCGAAAGTTTCGACGCGTTGGTCGAAAGTGATTAGGTTGGCACGATGGTATGTCCCGGGGGATTTGGGGTCAAGAGCAACAAATAGATTGGCTGCCCGGCTCCGGGCTTCGCGAAACTTTCGACGCCGAGGGCGTCAGACCAGCCGTACCGGCAGCCACTCCGCCTGCCGCGCCCACTGATGGAGCTGCCCACCCTCGTGGGCGTTGTACGGGTAGACGACGATCTCGCGGTCGCCCGCGGGCAGGTGATTGAAGGCTGCATAGACCGTCGAGGGAAGCACCACCTCATCCATCAGAGCGACCGAGAACAGGGCGGGCGCGGTGACCCGCCGGGCGAAGTTGACGGTGTCGAAGTACGCCAGGGTGCGGTGCACAGCCTCCGTCTCGTCGCGGTGGATGGACAGGTACTGCGTGATCTCTGTGAAAGGAGCGAGCGGCGTCCGCTCGATCGAGCGGCGGAAATGCGCGAGGAAGGGGACGTCGGGCATGACGGCCCGCACCTCCGGTGAGAGCGCTGCGGCCGCGATCGCGATCGCCCCGCCCTGGCTGGCACCCGCGACGGCGATCCGCCCGGCGTCGGCGAACGGGAGCTCCCGCACGGCATCGAGAAGCCGCACGGCGTCGGTGTGCACCCTCCGGTAGAAGTAGGTTCGCGGATCGGAGATCCCGCGCGTCATGAATCCGGCCACCGCGGGCCCGGAGCCGTGGGGGTCGGGGGTGTCGCCGCCAGAGCCCCATCCGCTCCCCTGCCCGCGGGTGTCCATCAGCACGTGCAGGTATCCGGCCGCCGGCCACTGCAGCCGCTCGCCCGGAAGGCCGCGACCGCCGTTGTAGCCGAGGAATTCGACGACGACCGGGAGCCGCCCCTCGCGCCGGGGCCGGGTCGCCCAGGCGCGGATCGGCTCACCGCCGTAACCGGGGAAGGTGAGGTCTTCGACGACGAACTCCGAGATCGCGGTCGCCGCCGGTTCGAGGCTCCAGGAGCCGCCCGCCGCTCGTGCCTCGCCGAGCGTCTCGGTCCAGAATGCATCGAAGTCGGCCGGCTCGGCGACTTCGGGGCGGAAGCGCTCGAGCTGGTCGAGGGGAAGGTCGGTGAGGGCCATACGGGGAGAATATCCGGGGGGCCGCGTGAGGGAGAATAGAGGGATGGCCACCACCGGATCCCCCGACTACCGCGATGGCGGACTCCTCTTCCCGCCAGGCTTCGTGATCGGGTCGGCGACGGCGTCGTACCAGATCGAGGGCGCGGTCCAGGAGGACGGCAGGGGACCGTCGATCTGGGACACCTTCAGCCACACTCCGGGCCGGATCGTGAACGGCGACACGGGCGACGTCGCCGACGACCACTACCACCGGCTCGAGTCCGACCTCGACCTCATGAAAGAGCTGGGACTCGAGGCGTACCGGTTCTCGATCGCCTGGCCCCGCATCCAGGCCACCGGCGCCGGCAAGCCCAACCAGAAGGGGCTCGCGTTCTACGGCCGCCTCGTCGACGGGCTGCTCGAACGGGGCATCCGGCCCATCGCGACGCTCTATCACTGGGACCTGCCGCAGGCGCTCGAGGATGCCGGCGGCTGGGTCAACCGCGACACCGCGTCGCGCTTCACCGAGTACGCGGCGCACACCGTCGAGGCTCTCGGCGATCGCGTGCACACCTGGACGACCCTCAACGAGCCGTGGTGCTCGGCCTACCTGGGGTACGGCTCGGGCGCCCACGCTCCGGGGCGAACGGACGGCGCCGCCGCGCTTGCCGCTGTCCATCACCTGAACCTGGCACACGGCCTCGCCGTGCCGGAGATCCGCCGGGCCGCGACCAACGACCCGGACGTGTCGATCACGCTGAACCTGCACGTCATCCGCACTCCGGAGGACGCGACGCCCGACGACCGCGTCGACGAGGCGAAGCGGCGCATCGACGCGCTCGCGAACCGCGCCTTCCTCGGCCCGCTGCTGCGCGGCCGGTACGACGACGACCTGCTGACCGACACCGCCGGCGTCACCGACTGGGCATTCCTGCGCCCGGGTGACGAGCAGCTGATCCACCAGCCGATCGAAGTGCTGGGCGTCAACTACTACTCGACCATCACGGTCAAGATGTGGGACGGGGTATCGCCGCGCTCGCATGCCGACGGTCACCAGGACGTGGGTGGATCACCGTGGCCGGGCAGCGACGACGTCGAGTTCGTCGTGCAGCCCGGTCCGTACACTGAGATGGGCTGGAACATCGCGCCGGACGGCCTCGAGGAGCTGCTGGTCTCGCTGCACGAGCAGTTCCCGCAGCAGACCCTGATGATCACCGAGAACGGCGCGGCGCTCCCCGACCGCGTCGTCGAGAGCGATGCCGGGAGGACGGTTCCGGATGCCGACCGCGTCGACTACCTGAACCGGCACTTCACGGCCGCGCACCGTGCGATCGCCCGCGGCGTCGACCTGCAGGGATACTTCGTCTGGTCGCTCATGGACAACTTCGAATGGGCCTGGGGCTACTCGAAGCGCTTCGGCATCGTGCGCGTCGACTACGACACGCAGGAGCGCATCGTCAAAGACAGCGGCCGCTGGCTCCAGAAGCTCATCGAGACGCGCACCACCCCGCGGGTCGAGTAGCGCGCAGCGCGTGGCGAGATCCGGCGACTAGCTCGACCGCGACCCGCGCGCCGCGAACCGCTGCTGCAGCAGCACAGCGACCACGATGATCGCACCCTTCGTGACCTGCTGGACCGACGTCGACAGGTTGTTCTGCGTGAAGACGTTGGTGAGGGTCGAGAAGATGAGGACGCCGAGCACGGTCCCCATGATCGTGCCGCGCCCGCCGATGAGGAGGGTGCCGCCGACCACGACCGCCGCGATCGCATCCAGCTCGTACAGCGTTCCGTGGGTCGAGGTGCCGACGCCGGTGCGGCCGAGCATCATGACGCCGGCGATACCGGCAGCGAGCCCGGCGAGAACGTAGAGCATCACGGTGTGTCGCTTGACCTTCAGGCCGGCGAGGCGGGACGCCTCGAAGTTGCCACCGAGGGCAACCGTGCGCCGCCCGAATGTGGTGCGCGACAGGAGGAACCAGGCGACGAGGGCGGCGATGGCGAAGATCCAGATCAGCCAGTCGATGCCGAGCAGGTCGCCGCGGAAGAACTGCAGGTAGTCGAGGACGATGATGATCTGGGTGTGCTTGTCGGAGAGCAGTTCGGCGAGTCCGCGCGCGGCGACGAGCATGGCGAGGGTCGCCATGAACGGCACGACCCGCCCGTAGGCGATGACGACGCCGTTGACGAAGCCGGCAGCAGCACCGACAGCGAGCGCGACGAGCACCATGAGCAGCCAGGTGCTGGAATCAGCAGCCGCCTGCACCCCGGAGAGCGTCGCAACCACGGTAGCGAGGCCCATCACCGAGCCGACCGATAGGTCGATGCCTCCCGCGGTGATTACGAAGGTCATGCCGAGGCTGATGACCCCGATGACCGACGCGTATCGGATGATCGTCAGCGCGTTGTTCACGTCGAGGAAGCGATCACCCGACGTGAACGCGCCCACGGCGATGATCAGCAGCAGCGCGATCACGAGGCCGAGGTTGCGTCCGACTCCTCCGCTCAGGAAACGGCGAACCGGGCTGACCGGCGCGGCGGCGGCC
>JBDSKH010000104.1:0-8332 GCA_039917005.1 Pseudolysinimonas sp. | reverse complement strand
GGTCGCGCCGGAGTCGAGCGCGACGGCGCTCACCGAGCTCACCGCCGCCGGCGCAGAGCTCGTCCCCACCCGATGACCGGAGGCCGCCGATGCTCTCATACCTGCTGATGGTCGCCGCCGTGCTGGGCGCGGCGGCTCTCGCCGTCGTCTACACGATCCAGGTGCTGCTCTGAGCCTGCCCAGCTCGCGCGGCTAGCGCTCGAGCACCACCGCGAGGCCCTGCCCGACGCCGATGCAGATCGCGACCACCGCGACACCGCCGCCGCGCTCGGCGAGCGCGTGTGCGGCACGACCCAGGATGCGGGCGCCGGACGCGCCGAGCGGGTGCCCCATCGCGATCGCGCCGCCATGCACGTTGACGATGCCGGGGTCGAGGTCGGGCCACAGCCGGATGCAGGCGAGCGACTGCGCAGCGAACGCCTCGTTCAACTCGACGAGATCGACGTCCGCCCAGGTCTTCCCGGCACGTGCGAGGGCGCGGTTGGCAGCCTCGACCGGCGCGATCCCGAACAGGTTGGGGTCGTTCGCGAACACCCCGCGTCCGGCGATGCGAGCGAGCGGCTCTCCGGCGCCCGCCAGGCCCTCGGCGCCGAGCAGCACCATCGCCGCGCCGTCTGTCAGGGGTGACGAGTTGCCGGCCGTCACCGTACCGACCCCGTCGGGGCGGAACGCCGGCGCCAGGGCTCCGAGCGTCTCGACCGTCGAATCGGGCCGGATGTTCTCATCGCGAGCGAGATCGACGCCCGGCACCGTCACCATCTCGCCATCGAAGACACCGGCGTCCCAGGCGGCCGCGGCGTTGATGTGGCTGCGCGCGGCGAAGGCGTCCTGCTCCTCGCGGCCGATGCCGTAGCGGTCGGCGAGCTGCTCCGCGGTCTCGCCCATGGGCACGACCCACTCCGTCGGGATCTTCGGGTTGACGAGCCGCCAGCCGAGGGTCGTCGAGACGAGGGTCTCGTCGCCCGCCGGAAAGGTACGGTCCGGCTTCTGGAGGACCCAGGGCGCGCGGCTCATCGACTCGACGCCGCCCGCGACGATCGTCGTGGCATCCCCGGCCTCGATCGCACGGCTGCCCTGGATGGCGGCGTCCAGGCTCGATCCGCATAGCCGGTTGATCGTCGTGGCCGACACCGAGATCGGCAGGCCGGAGAGAAGCACGGCCATGCGGGCGACGTTGCGGTTGTCTTCCCCGGCCTGATTCGCATTGCCGAGCATGACGTCGTCGATCCCCGCGGGGTCGAGCTCGGGATGCCGTGAGACGAGCGCGCTCAGCGTCGAGGCGGCGAGGTCGTCGGGTCGAACCCCCGCGAGCGCCTTGCCGTACCTGCCGAACGGCGTGCGGACGGCGTCGTAGACGAAACTCGCGGTCATGCTGCCACGATACCCACGGTGCGCCGGGCGCTAGACCAGCAGCTGATGCTTGGCGAGCTCTTTGTAGAGCGGCGTGGACACGACCAGCTCCGAGTGCGTCCCGACCCCGACCACCGTGCCGTGGTCGAGCACGATGATGCGCTCGGAGTCGACGACCGTCGAGAGCCGGTGCGCGATCACCAGCAGGGTGCGGTGCTCGGCGACCTTGTCGATGGCCTCGCGCAACAGCTGCTCGTTCAAGCCGTCGAGCGACGCCGTCGCCTCGTCGAGCAGCAGGATGGGGGGCGCCGCCAGCAATGCGCGTGCGATCGCGAGTCGCTGCCGCTCACCGCCCGACAGCATGACGCCGTCTTCGCCGACCGCGGCATCCAGGCCCGCAGGATCGCGGTCGAGCACCTCGCCCAGGTTCACCGTCCGGAGCACGGCGATGCACGCGTCGTCGGTCGCGTCGGGCGAGCCGAGCGTGAGGTTCTGGCGCAGGCTCCCCGCCAGCACGGGGGCGTCCTGCTCGACGTAGCCGATCTGCGCGCGCAGCTCCTCGCGGTCGAGGCCGCGCACGTCGACGCCGCCGAGGCGCACCACCCCGCCCGTCGGGTCGTAGAACCGCTCGATGAGCGACAGGATCGTGCTCTTGCCGGCTCCCGACGGCCCGACCAGCGCGACCCGTGATCCGCGCGGCACCTCGAACGTCACGCCCTTGAGCACCTCGCGATCGATGGGCGCGACGGCGTCCTCGCCGACCGCCGCGGCGATGTCCTTCTCGCGCTCCGTCTTATGCGCCTGCTCGGGATACCGGAACCGCACGTCGTCGAAGCTGATAGCCGCGGTCGTCGAGACCGGCGCGGCGGGCTCGATCGCGGCATCCCCCTCCGCTTCGCCGGCGATGGCCGTGATCTCCTCGATGCGGCCGAGTGCGCCGAGCGCCTGGTTGACGGAGGTGATCGCGCCGAACGCCTGGCCCAGCGGCATGATCATCATGAAGAGGAACAGGATGAACGCGACGAGGTTCGCGATCGTGAGCGCCCCGCTCGCGACCCGGAATCCTCCGACTCCGAGCACGACGAGGAACGACACCTGCAGGGCGATCCCGGCGATCGGCACGACGAGGGCGGAGATCTTCGCGACCTTGATGCCCGCCGCCCATGCCCCCTTGGCCTCCACCTCGACGGTTGCGATCTCGCGCTCGGTCGCGTTCGCGGCGCGCACGGTGCGGATCGCGCCGATCACTCGCTCGACGGCGGCGGCCAGGTCGCCGACCTTCTCCTGCTGTTCCCGGCTGGCGGTGCGGACGCGGCTGGACAGCAGCACGACGGCGACGATCGACGCCGCGATGACCAGCACGGTGAGACCGAGCAGTACCGGATCGATGATCAGCATCGCGATCAGGGCGCCGACGAACACGACCGCGCCGCCCAGCGCATCCACGAGCCCCTGGGTGATGACGGCGTAGAGCAGCGTCGTGTCGGAACCCACCCGCGAGACCAGGTCGCCGGTGCGACGCTGGTCGAATTCGCTGATCGGCAGGTGGAGCATGCGCCGGACGAGATGCCGTCGCGCGGAGAGCACGACGCTCGTGCCGGTGCGTTGCAGCAGGTAGTGCTGAACGCCGCTGAGCAGCCCGGATACCAGCACGAGTCCGATGAGGATCCAGACCAGGGAGCCGAGGGCCCCGCCCTTCTCGACGATCCCGATGACCTGGCTCACGAGAAGGGGCTGTGCGAGCGATGCCGCGGCCGACGCGAGGCTCAGGCCGATCACGATCGCGAGCACCCCGCGGTGCTCGGCCAGATAGGGCAGGAGGTGGCGGAAGCTCGCACGCGGGCCCTCGTCGGGCTTGCCGCCGAAGAGGGAGCGGCGAGGTGGTCGTGCGTCGGTCACCCGCTCAACGCTACCCCGCGCGACCCGAGCGGCACCGGCCGCCGTCAGCCTTCAGCGGTGCCGGCGCTGCACTCCGCGGCAGTCGCGATGACCTGCCAGGTGGCAGTGGGGGCGCCGAGAGCTGTTCCGGCCGGCGTGACGGTGGCCTGGCAGTCGCTGAGCATGAACCCGGCCTCGGCGGCACCGTCGCCCGTCGCCAGGATCCCGTAGCGCAACTTCGCCCACGCGCCGAAGGCCGGCGTCCCGTCGCTGTCGCCGTCCACATCGCCCGGGAAGCCCAGGTAGAGATGGCCCGAACCCGGCGTGTTCAGGTTCGCCGGCTGCACGCAGTGCGGCGGTCCGGGGATCTGCGTGAGCTCGCCGTCGACGGCGAGGACCAGGGTTCCCCCGTCCGGGTAGGGCTCGACCCATTTCGCCGACCCGGCGGGCCAGTCTCCCGACCGGACGGTCGACTCCACGTCCACGGTGGCGAACGTGTATCCCTGACCGGTCACGACCCCGGCGTCCACCTCGCCGGAGCACCACGCCAGGATCGCGTCACGCGCTGCGCCGGCCCCGGGAGCGTCGAAGGCCACCGCCTGGTGCACGTCGATCGTCACGTCGAGCACGGCGCCGTTCGGCGCGGTCATCACCGCGGTCACCGTCATCACGAGGTCGTCGTCACCGGATGTCGTGGGGGCCGCGCTCTCCGAGGGGGCCGGATCGGTCGCGGGCGGCAGCACCGGGTCGGAGGGGACGCATCCCGTCAGCAGGGCGACCGCCAAGAGTCCTGCGGTGGTGGCCGAAAGCATCCTCATGTCCGGAGTCTTGCAGAAAACTCGACGGTGTCGGCGGGCCTGCATAGGCTCGACGGGTGCCTGCCCCCGTCATCGAAGCCGTCGACCTCGTCAAGACCTATGGCGAGACGGCCGCCGTCGATGGCATCTCGTTCGAGGTCGCTCCGGGGGAGTCGTTCGGACTTCTCGGCCCCAACGGTGCCGGCAAGTCGACGACCATGCGCATGGTCGGGGCGGTCTCGACGCGGACCAGTGGCAGCCTGCGCATCCTCGACCTCGACCCGAACGACCACGGCCCCGCGATCCGGTCGCATCTCGGTGTCGTGCCGCAGGCCGACAACCTCGACACCGAGTTGCGGGTGCGCGAGAACCTCATCGTGTACGGGCGCTACTTCGGCCTGCCGCTGAAGTTCTTGCGGCAGCGGGCCGACGAGCTGCTCGAGTTCGCCCAGCTCTCCGACCGGGCCAAGAGCAAGGTCGACGACCTGTCGGGTGGCATGAAGCGCCGTCTCACGATCGCGCGCGCTCTCATCAACGACCCCCGCATCCTGCTGCTCGACGAGCCGACAACGGGTCTCGACCCGCAGGCGCGGCACATCCTGTGGGACCGGCTGTTCCGGCTGAAAGAGCAGGGCACGACGTTGCTGCTGACCACGCATTACATGGATGAGGCAGAGCAGCTCTGCGATCGCCTGGTCGTCGTCGACAAGGGCCGAATCATGGCAGAGGGAGCGCCCGCCGCCCTGATCCGCGAGCACTCGACCCGCGAGGTGCTCGAGGTGCGGTTCGGGTCGGAGCAGAACGCCGGCGCCGCCCGCAAGCTCGAGGGCATCGGCGACCGCCTCGAGGTGCTGCCCGACCGGGTGCTGGTCTACGCGAACGACGGTGAGGCCGCGCTCGTCGAGGTCACGCGCCGCGGGCTCGAGCCGATGACGAGCCTGGTGCGCAGATCGAGCCTCGAAGACGTCTTCCTGCGCCTCACCGGGCGGAGCCTGATCGAATGACCCTTCGACACGCGGCCGACGCCGCTACTCAGGGCAAGCCGCGCATCGACGTCGCCAAGGTGCAGCGCTGGGGCGCCTGGTACGTCGTCGAGCACCAGCTGCGGGTGCTGCGTAACTACCGCGGCACGCTCATCGCGACGACCATCGGGACGCCGTTCATCTACCTGTTCGCATTCGGGGTGGGGCTTGCGACGCTGGTCAGTCAGAACCTCGGCGACACCGGGGTCGACGGCGTGAGCTACCTGGCATTCGTCGCGCCGGCCCTCATCTGCACGGCGGCCGTGACCGTCGCCACGAGCGAGTTCACCTACCCGATCATGCTGGGCTTCAAGTGGAACCCGTACTTCATCGGCATGAACTCCGCGCCGCTGACTGCCCGGCAGATCATGGACGGCCAGGTGATCTTCGTGACCCTCCGCATGATCCTGACGGCGGTGTTCTATTTCGCGGTCATGCTCGTGTTCGGTGCCGTCCCCTCCGAGTTCGGCATCGGCTCGGCCGTCGCCGCGGTGCTCGCCGGCCTCTCGTTCGGAACGCCGCTGCTCGCCTACAGCAGCTCGGTCACCGAAGACAAGGGGCAGTTCGCCGTCATCATGCGTGTCGTGCTCCTGCCGCTCACGCTGTTCAGCGGCACGATATTTCCGCTGTCACAGCTGCCGATCTTCCTGCAATGGATCGGGTGGATCTCCCCGCTCTGGCACGGCACGATGCTGGCGCGCCAGTTCTCATACGGGGCGACGGAGCCGATCTGGCTGACGGTCATCCACGTGGTCTACCTGCTCGCCCTCGCGATCGGCGGATGGATGCTCGCGGTACGCATTGCGACGCGAAGGCTCGACAAGTGACCCGCCTCGACACGGGCACGATCCCCGGCACTGCCGGCCGCGGCGTCTCGGCGCTCTACGCCGGCAACTCGCGTGCCGTCGTCAATCGCGGCTTGATCGCCACGAAGAGCACGAACTGGATCGTGGTACTCACCGGGTTCGTCGAGCCGATCTTCTACCTGCTCTCGCTCGGTGTCGGGCTGGGAGGCTTCATCGGCGCGGTGCAGGATTCGGCCGGCAACGACATCCCGTATGCGGCATATATCGCCCCCGCACTGCTCGCGGTCTCGGCGATGAACGGAGCGATCTACGACTCGACGTGGAACGTGTTCTTCAAGATGAATTTCGGCAAGCTCTACGAGGGCATGCTGGCGACCAGCCTCGGCCCGCTCGACGTCGCGCTCGGCGAGATCGTGCTCGCGCTGCTGCGGGGTGCTGCCTATGGGCTGGGGTTTCTGATCGTGATGCAGGCTCTGGGCCTGAACCTCGCACCCACAGCGCTGCTCGCGTTGCCGGCCGTCGTAGTCGTCGCCTTCGGATTCGCCAGCATCGGGATGGGGATCACGAGCTACCTGAAGACCTTCCAGCAGATGGAGTGGATCCAGTTCGTCCTGCTGCCGATGTTCCTGTTCTCGGCGACGTTCTACCCGATCACGGTGTACCCCGAGCCGATCCAGTGGATGGTGCAGGCGCTTCCGCTGTGGCACGGCGTCGAACTGGTGAGGGGCCTGACGACCGGCATCCTCGGGCCGGTCATGCTCGTGCACGTGCTGTATTTCCTCGTCATGATCGGCGTCGGCCTGGTTTTCACCACGCGGCGGCTGCGCGCGCTCTTCCTCGACTAGGCGGACTCGCCAACCGTCTCGCGTCACGTGTCACAGCTCGTCGACCGGCACCGCCAGGAATCGACGGGTGAGGCCAATCCGCGCGTCATACCCGCCGACGAACAGGACGACCGCCCCCGAAAGGCTGATCGTGCCGAAAGAGGCCACCCCGGTTGCAGTGGTTGCCGGGGTGCTGACCCCGGCAACGACATCGATCAGCTCGACACCTTCACCACCACCCCCGACGAGCACCCGGCCGTCAGGCAGCAGGGTTGCCCCGCCCGTCACCTTGTAGCGCCCGTGAAGCATGGCCGGCCCCGGCGAGAACCTGCCGGTGGCGGGGTCGAAGATCTCGGTCGAGGTGAGGAGCGCGGTGTCGTCGGTTGTGCCCCCGATCACAAGGACCCGCCCGTCGTCGAGCTTCACCATGGTGTGCTTGAACCGGGCGACCGCGAGCGGGCCGACGCGATCCAGCGTCGCGCCGTCCGCCGAGATCACCACCGCCTGGCCGCTCGCGACGCCCGGTGCCGCCTGGCCGCCGGTGACCAGCACCCGTCCATCATCGAGGGTGACCGCCTCGAGGCCATCCGCCGCCGAAGGAAGAGACGGTCCGGGCGAGAACGAACCGGTATGCGGATCGAATACCTCGGTCGTCGCCGTGTAGGTGCGACTGCGCACCCAGCCGCCGACCACAATCACATCACCTGACCCGAGCAGCGCTGCGGCGTGCCCGCCGCGTTGCGTCGCGAGATCGCCTACCGCTGCCCACGACCCCGTGCCCGGATCGAATACCTCTGCCGAGGCGAGCGGAGGCGCACCCTCACCAGAGAACCCGCCCGTCACGAGTACCTGTCCCGAACCGAACAGCGTCGCGGTGTGGGCGTCGCGGGCATCGCCCATCATCCCCACCTCGATCGCGCCCGTCGGCGTCACGGCGAACGACGATGCAGTGGCGCTTCCGCATCCGTCGATGATGCAGCCGCCGGCGATCAGGACCGCGCCGTCGACGAGTACCGTCGCGGAGTGCGCGGCGCGTGCGGCAACGTCTGCGACATCAACCAGGACGCGAGTGGGTGCGGTTGCGGGTACCGGTGTGGTGCAGGCGACGAGCAGAAGGATGGCGGCGCAGGCCGTCCCGCAACGCATGACCGCGGTGGGCATGTGGCGAGTGTACGCCGCAGCGCGAGCCGAATCAGGCCTTCGGCCCGCCCGCCACGTAGAGCACCTGGCCGTTGACGTAGGACGCCTCCTCCGAGCAGAAGAACGCCGCGGCGGCCGCGATGTCCTCCGGCTGGCCGGCCCGGCGGACGGGCACGTCCTTGGTCGCCTCGGCGAGGTAGTCGTCGAACGCGACGCCGATCCGCTCGGCCGTCGCGCGCAGCATGTCTGTCGCGATGATTCCGGGGGCGATCGCATTCACGGTCACGCCGAACGGGCCGAGCTCGATCGCCAGCGTCTTGGTGAAACCCTGGAGGCCGGCCTTGGCCGCCGCATAGTTGGCCTGCCCGCGGTTGCCGAGGGCAGAGGTGCTGGAGAGGTTCACGATCCGGCCCCACTTGGCGTCGACCATGTGGGATTGCACGGCCCTGCTCATCAGGAACGCACCGCGCAGGTGCACGCCGATCACGGCATCCCAGTCGCTGTCGGTCATCTTG
>JBDSKH010000103.1:0-4255 GCA_039917005.1 Pseudolysinimonas sp. | reverse complement strand
GGCTCGCAGAGCGCGACCGTCGGCTTCTGGGTCGCAGTCGGCTCTCGCGACGAAAAGCCCGTCACGTACGGCTCGACGCACTTCCTCGAGCACCTGCTGTTCAAAGGCACCGCGGCGCGCAGCGCGCTCGACATCGCGGTATCGTTCGACGCTGTCGGCGGCGAACACAACGCGATGACGGCGAAGGAATACACCTGCTACTACGCCAAGATCCGCGACAAGGATCTTCCGATGGCCGTCGCGGTGTTGGCCGACATGTTCACGTCGTCGCTCCTCGATGCCGAGGAGTTCGAGGCCGAGCGCGGCGTAATCCTCGAAGAGCTGGCCATGGCGGACGACGACCCGTCCGACGTCGTGAGCGAGCGCTTCTTCGAGGCCGTATTCGGCGAGCACCCGCTCGGTCGTCCGATCGGCGGAAGCCCGGCGTCCATCGGCGCCGTGAGCCGGGATGCCGTCCATGCCCACTATCGCGCCAACTACCGCCCGCAGGACCTCGTGATCTCTGTCGCAGGCGCCGTCGACCACACCGCCCTGGTGGGCTGGGTCTCGAGCGCGCTGGCGACCGCCGGCTGGAATCCGACCGTCGCCGTCGCCCCCGTGATGCGCCGGGACGCCGTGCACGACCTGATCGATCGCGGGTCGCCTCTCACGGTCGTCGAGCGCCCGATCGAGCAGGCCAACATCCTGCTCGGGGTCGCCGGGCTGGCCGCGACCGATCCACGCCGGTCGTCGCTCGTCGTGCTCAACTCGGTGCTGGGCGGCGGGATGTCGTCGCGGCTCTTCCAGGAGGTGCGCGAGAAGCGCGGCCTGGCCTATTCGGTCTATTCGTTCGCCGCCAGCTACGCCGACGCCGGACTCGTGGGCCTCTACGCGGGATGCTCGCCCAAGCGCGCGGGGGCGGTCGCGGAGCTCATGCTCGCCGAGTTCCGTCGCCTGGCCTCCGATGGCATCACCGACGAGGAGCTCGCCCGCGCCCAGGGGCAGCTCGGGGGAGCGTCCGCGCTCGCGCTCGAAGACTCCGATACCCGCATGACGAGACTGGGGCGCAGCGAGCTGACCTTCGGCGAGTTCTCCGACCTCGATGAGGTGCTGAGGCGCATCGCCGGGGTGACGAAGACAGACGTTCAGGACCTCGCGGCGGAGCTGGTCGATAGGCCTCTCTCCGTCGCTGCGGTCGGCTCGATCCCGTCGGGCGCGTTCGACGGCGTCGCCAGCGCTGCAGACCCCGCCGCCGGGGCCGCCTGATGTCGCGCTACCTGTACCTCGTGCGGCACGGCGAGCAGCAGGATGCCGAGCACGGCCTCCCCGACGGGCCGCTCAGCCCGCGCGGCGTGCGGCAGGCGCGGGCACTCGCCGAGCGACTCGGCGGCGTGCCGTTCACCGGTGCGTGGACGTCACCGCTGCAACGCGCCCAGGAAACGGCGCGCATCATGACCGAGCGCATGCCGGCACTCGAGCCGCAGCCGTCCGCACTGCTGATGGACTGCATCCCGTCCGGGCTCGAAGCCGACGTCCCGCACGCGTTCGAGTCGTTCTTCGGTGGCGTGACCGCCGAAGAGATCGCCGCAGGCGAGGCGCAGATGGCGGATGCCGTGGCCGAGTGGATGACGCCCTCGCGCGAGGATCGGCACGACCTGCTCATCACGCACAACTTCGTCGTCGGATGGTTCGTCCGCGAGGCGTTCGGGGCGCCGAAGTGGAGGTGGCTGGGACTCAACCAGGCCAACTGCGGGCTCACCATCATCCGGGTGCGCTCGGCCAAGCCGCCCGTGCTCGTGACCCACAACGACCTGGGTCACCTGCCGGTCGAGCTGCGCTCGGGGCTGCCGGTCGACCAGCCCTACTAGGTTTTCGTGGCCTGGCTCAGATCGGTGACGAGCGAGTCGATCCCGCCCCACCCCGCTCGATCTTCGCACCGCGAGAAGCTGGCCGGTGAGCGTCGAATTCGGCCTGCCCGATAGTCCGAGAGACTCCTTCGAGAATTCTTTGAATCACCCCTAGCGCATCCCGGCTCGATCCCGATACATTGTCACCATCCTCGCCAGGGTCGAGGTGGATTCGGGTTCTCGGCCGCAATGCGGTGCGAGCGCGGGAGCTAGGCCTCGCCTGGAATCAGGGTGCGACGAGCGGGATCTTCGTGGACGCTGTACGTGATTTTCTGCGCCCTGCGCGGACCTTTATCGTTCGACGCCGGGTGTCCGTGATCGCTGCAGCCGTCGTGATCGCGCTGGTCGGATCGGTCGGCATCTGGTGGGCCGTGACGGGCGTCGACGGTGACAAGGTAGATGCCGTCGACTGCTCGACGCTCGAGGCCGACGACTTCGGTGCGGCGAACGCGCTCGCGATCGCGTGTGGCGAGGATGTCGAGGTGACAGGCGAGCGCACTCCGTGGCAGACCTCCTGGGCGGGCCCGAAGGGGACGTCGACGCTCGAAGCCTCCGCCGTCCCGATCCGCACCCGGATCGACGGCGAGTGGGTGCCCATCGACCCCGCGCTCGTGGTCGGCGACCAGTCGATCGACGTGGCCGCTCCTGCGTACCCGATTTCGCTCAACCCAGGGGGCGAGGCGGGCGCCGGTCGCCCGCTTGGCACTATCGAGCGCGACGGGCACCTGTTCAAGGTCTGGTTCCCGCTCGACCTCCCCGTCCCGGTCGTCGAGGAGTCGCGGGTGATCTACGAGCTCGCACCCGGCGTCCGGCTCCTCGTGACGATCAACGTCGACACCACCGGCTTCATCCCGGTCGTGGAGTTGGCGGACCCCGCTGCCGCGGGAACCTTCGCCGCGATGCTCGCGGAAGCACGGGCCGCCGCCGCCGCACCGGGATCGGGGTACGACCTCGGATTCGCGGTCGAGGTGTCCGAAGGTCTCGGGATCGCCGTCGACGAGTTCGCGCAGCTGCAGGTCACTAACGACGCCGAGGAGGTGCAGTTCTTCGCGCCCGCGCCCACGATGTGGGACTCGGCCGGCGGGACGGTGATCTACGACCCGGAGGTGACGGAGGTCGCGTCGACCGACCGCGCGATCCAACCGAGCGACGGTGACGCGATCGCGACGATGAACGTGGCGCTTGCGGGCAGCACCGTCGTCGTCTCGCCGAATGCCGCCATGCTGACCCGCCCCGATACGGTCTGGCCGGTTTACATCGACCCGAGCTTCAGCGGCTACGGAGCGGCGATCCGGATCGCGACGCGCACCGGCGGCTACACGAGCACCCTGTACCAGTGGACGAACATCAGTTCGTCGAGCCCTGGCCAGGGCTCGGGCCTCTGCAACGACCCATCGTGCAACGTCACCTTCAAGCAGCGGCTGATCTGGCGATTCGACGGTCTGTCGACCGTGGCCAACTTGGCGGGCGCCGACATCCAGAGCGCGTCCTTCACGGTCAACGGCGTGCATTCGTACAACTGCAATGCACGCACGACCGCGCTTTGGCGCACTGCCGACATCTCGGCGTCTTCGAACTGGAGCCTGGGGTGGCTCCAGGCCCTGGGGACGAGGACGGAGTCCCAGCGACCGAGCTGTGGGACGAATGGATACCGCTCGTTCGACGCAACGGCGGGGTTCGTCTGGATGGCGGATGCCAACGCGACGACGATCTCGCTCGGCCTCTACAACGAAGAGTCAACGATGGCGAACTGGAAGCGGTTCGCCTACGACGCGACGATTGCCGTCACCTACAACCGTGCCCCCGACGTGCCGTCGAGCCTGCAGCTGACGTCCCCGTCGGTGACGACGTGCGTCACCGGCACCGGCCGTCCGGCGATCGCGACGACGACCCCGACCGTGTCGGCGATCGTCACAGATCCCGACCTCACCACGGTTCAGGCGTCCTTCGAGGTCGCGCCCGTGACGGCCCTCACCGCTCCGGTGTGGAGCAGCGGCAACCTCGCCGCGATCACTAACAACACGCGGGCGTCTGCCGCAGTACCGGCCGCCAAGTTGGCGAACGGAACGGCGTACGCCTGGAGGGCGCGAGGCTACGACGGGTCGCGCTACGGCGCGTGGTCGGGATGGTGCGAGTTCACCGTGGACACTAGCCCCCCTGTAACACCGACGGTGGTCGTGTCCACCGTCGGTGTCCAGGCTGCTTACTACTCGGGCCACGAATACGGCGGGGTGGGTCAACAGGGCAAATTCACGCTATCTCGCGCCGGCTCGACTGACGTGACCGCCTTCACATATGGCTTCAACAACCCCGCGATGCCGCTCACGGCGACCCCCGACGGCAGTGGCAACGCGATCATCACATTTACT